>JAYTTO010000001.1:0-12188 GCA_043744975.1 Betaproteobacteria bacterium
GTGGCGGCGAGCGCGTCGAGCGACGGCGTCGCGGTGCCGAGGCGATGGACCTCGCGCTCCAGCACCACCCTGCCCTGCGCGATCGAGTGTTCGAGGTTCTGCGCGTTGAACCACTGCCGGACCTTGCCGCGCGCCCGCTGGCTGCGGATGAAGCCCAACTGCGGATTGAGCCAGTCGCGGCTCGGACCGCCCTCACGCGCGGTGACGATCTCGACCCGCTGGCCGCTTTGCAGCGGCTGGGTCAGGGGCGCGATGACACCGTTGACCTTCGCGCCACGGCAGCGATGGCCGAGGTCGGAGTGGACGTGATAGGCGAAGTCGATCGGCGTGGAGCCTCGCGGCAAGGCAATCACCCGCCCCTGCGGCGTGAGCACGTAGACCGTTTCGTGGAACAGCTCGGTGCGCAGCGCGTTGGCCAGTTCGCCGACCTCGCCCATGTCTTCGCGCCAGTCGAGGATTCGCCGCAGCCACGCGATCTGCTGTTCCAGCCGCGAATCGCGCCTGCCGCCTTCCTTGTAGCGCCAGTGCGCCGCGATGCCCAGCTCGTTTTCCTGGTGCATCTCGACGCTGCGGATCTGCACCTCCAGCACCTTGTCGTCCGGACCGACGACCGCGGTGTGCAGCGACCGGTAGTTGTTCGCCTTCGGCTTCGCGATGTAGTCGTCGAACTCGTGCGGAATCGGGGTCCAGAGGTTGTGCACGATGCCCAGCGCGGTGTAGCAGTCGCGCGCATCGCGCACCACGATGCGCACGGCGCGCACGTCGAACAGATCCTTGAAGCCCAGATGCTTGCGCTGCATCTTCTTCCAGATGCTGTAGATGTGCTTCGGCCGGCCCGCCACCTCGTTCTCGACACCGGCGCGGGTCAGCTCGCCGCGCAGCAGCTCGGTGACCCGGGCGATGAACTGTTCGCGGTCGGCGCGCTTGCCGTCCAGCTCCGAGGCAATGTTCTTGTAGGTGACTGGGTCCTGCGCCCGGAACGCCAGATCCTCAAGTTCCCACTTGAGTTGCCAGACGCCCAGACGGTTGGCCAGCGGCGCGATCAGGTCGAAGGTGTCGCGCGCCGCGACGGCCCGGGCCTCGGTGCTGCCGTGCCGCACCAGCCAGCGCAGGCGCATCGCCTGGTCGGCGAGCTTGATCAGCACCACGCGGGCGTCCTGCACCATCGCCAGCAGCATCTGGCGCAGCGATTCGAGCTGCGCCGCCTGGTCACCGGACTTGCCCGCGCCCGGCAGCGTGGCCCGGAGTGCCTGGATCTCGTCCATGCGTCGCGCCCCGTCGACCAGCGCGGCGATGGCCGGGCCGAAACGTTCGGCGATGCGTGCCGACGCGCCTGCCGGCACGCCGGCCAGCATCGCGGCCGCCAGCGTGTCGGCATCGAGCCGGAGGCCGGCCAGGATCGTGGCGCAACCCAGGGCATGCCCGGCCGCCGGCGCCCCCGACTCGGCAGCCGCCGCGGCGGCTCGATCGAGCAGGTCGCGATCTTCCTCGCCGATGGCTGCCCCGAGGGCACGCCAGCGTGCCAGCGGCACGGCGGCATTGGCCTCCACGGCGGGCTCTCCGGAAACGGTCATGGGTTCGATCTGCCTTCCGGCACCCGTCGGGCGCAAAGAGTTGTCGCCCACGGCTGTGCCAGTTGTCGGGAATACACCGAAAAGTATAGCTGCCGGCCTCAAGTTATCGCAGCGGGGAGCCGACGTAACAGGGGAACCCGGTGTCGGGATGCGATGCGGCGCGGCGATCGATTGGCGATCCCGCCGGTGCCCGCCGGCTTGGCACCGAGGATGTCCGCGACCAACCGACGCACCGCGGCGACCTCACCAATGGTCCTACACCACTGTCCGTTGGCACCGACCGCGTCACCAACCTCGCTTCGCTACCGTTAACGTCATGAAACTCGATCCTGCGTCGAATGCATTGCTCCTCAGCAACCGTGCAGCCATCGAGCGCATGGCTATGGATCGCGCCAAGGGGGGCGACCGCGCCAAAGCCACGGTCCTGCCGCCGGCGCTCCCCGGCGAGCGATTCGTCGTCGATGGCGTAAATTGCTACGTCAGCGGCAATGGCCCCCCGCTGCTGCTGGTGCACCGCGTCAACGCGGTCTCTTCGGCCGCCGAGATGCGCCCGGTGTTCCAGCATTGCATGGCCGGACGCACCGTGTTTGCGCTCGACCTCCCCGGATTCGGCCTCAGCGATCGCAGCGACCGCCCGTATACGCCGCGCCTGATGACCGATGCAGTGCTCGCCGTGGCCTCGGAGATCCGGCGGCGTTGCGGCAATGTGCCGATCGATGCCCTGGCCGTGGCGCTCGGCTGCGAGTTCCTGGCGCGTGCCGCGGTCGAACGCCCTTCGGTCTGGGGCCGCCTGGCGCTGGTCAGTCCCACCGGCCTTGCCGGCACCCACGCCCGCCGGGGACCGACCGGCAGCACGTACTTGATGCCATGGATGCACGCGGCACTGAGCGTGAAGCTGTGGGCCGATCCGTTCTATCGCGCCCTGACCAAACCGGGCGTCGTGCGCTATTTCCTGCAGCGGACCTGGGGCACCAAGGCCATCGACGAAACCTTGTTGGCGTACGGCGTCCGAACCGCACGCCAGCCGGGAGCCCGCTTCGCGCCGCTGTGCTTACTGTCCGGCGAGCTGTTCAGTGCCGACATCCATCGGATCTACGAGCGCCTGGCCCAACCGGTGTGGATGAGTCATGGCGTGCTGGGCGACTTCACCGATTTCCGCAGCCATACCATCGTCGCGGCCCGTGCCAACTGGAAATTCACTGTGTTTGCGAGTGGGGCGATGCCCTATTTCCAGGTACCGGATGATTTCTTCTACGTGGCCGATGCGTTCCTGCTCGGCCTTCCGGTCCCGACCGGCTCGGAAAACCCGACGCCAACGCACCGCACACGACCGGACGACGTCCTGGCGCATCCGCTGCATCGTTGACCGTCTGGTTGATCCTCGGGAGCACACGGGTCGGCCGCGACTCCAGACGTGATCGTCGCGCCGATCAAGGCGCCTGCCAGTATCTCGGCCTCGAATCCCGCCACTGCGTCCACGTCAGGTCGCCAGCGCCGAGCGTCATCTGGATCGCACCCGCCTGATCGGTACGGACAATGGCAGCCCCCGCCGCACGATAGCGCTCGACCACATCGGGCTTGGGATGACCGAACCGGTTGCGATAGCCGACGGCGAAGATCGCCACGCGCGGCGCGACGGCTGCGATGAATGCCGGCGTCGACGACGTGCGGCTGCCGTGATGCGGGACGACGAGCGCCGTCGACTTCACGACCGCGCCACTGCCCAGCAACTGCTGTTCCGATTCCTTCTCGATGTCGGCGGCGATCAGCAGGCTGGCCCCGCGGGTCGACACGCGCAGCACGCAACTGCGCGCGTTGTCAGGAATGCTCCGGTAGCCGTAGCTGTCCGCCTGCGGATGCAGGATGTCGAAGTCGACGCCGCTCCAGCGCCAGTGCTGGCCGGCGACACAGCGCAGGCGCCGTGCCGCCGGTGCGATCGCCGGATGATCGGCCGGCAGCGAGGTGGCAACCCAGTCGGCACCCTCCAGGCCGAGCAAGGACGCCGCGCCGCCGGAATGGTCGTTGTCGTCGTGACTCACGATCAACGCGCCGAGATGCCCGATGCCTTCGCCGCGAAGAAACGGCGCGACGATGCGCGACCCGCTGTCGGCATCGGGTGACCACCCGGGACCGGCATCGAAGGCCAGCGTCGCCTGTCGGGTCTGCACCACCACGGCGAGGCCCTGCCCCACATCGAGCACGGTAACGCGTGCCGTTCCTTCATCCGGAGGCGGCGGCCGCACCAGCAGCAGCGGCGCTGCCAGCGGCACCATCAGCCAGCGCGACGGGAATCCTCGCGGCAACAATGCCCACAGCGCACCCACGACGCCGAGCGCCACCGCCCAGGGCGGTGGCGCATGCTGGGTCCAGCTCGCGGCCGGAAGGTCCGCGAGCAGATCGAGCGCCGCCGCGATCGGCACCATGCTGGCGTGCGCCAGATGCAGCAGCGGCTCGAACGGCACGACAGCGCCGAGCAAGGTCAACGGCACCACGACGAAGCTCACCGCCGGGACCGCAAAGGCATTCGCGATCGGCGCGATCACGGACAACTGCTGGAACAGCACCAGCATCAGCGGCGCCAGGCCGACGAACAATGCCCACTGCACCCGCCCCCACGACCGCCACCAGGCTGGTCGATCGACGCGCCCGCCGGTGGCGAACATCATCAGCGCCACCGCGCCGAACGACAGCCAGAAGCCGGCCGACAGCACCGCCAGCGGATCGATCAGCAGCACCACCAGCAAGGCGACCGCCAGCACCTGCGCCGGCGTCGTGAAGACCCGCAACCATAGCGTCACCGCGACCACCGCCAGCATCCACACCGTGCGCTGCGCCGGCACCGCAAAGCCGGCGAGCAGCGCGTAGCCGAGCGCCATGGCAAACCCGCCCAGCACCGCGGCATCGCGCGCCGTGCACCACAACGGCAACCGCGTGCTGCGGCGCCAGCCCCAATGCACCAGGGCGAACATCAGGCCCGACACCATCGTCACATGCAGGCCCGAGATACTCATCAGGTGATTCACACCGGTGCGGGTGAAAACACGCCACTGGGCCGCCGGGATTGCCTGCTGATCGCCGATGGCAAGCGCGATCAGCACACCCGCGTACGGCCGGTCGCCGAGGGCGGCCCGCATGTGGTCGCGGATGTCCGCGCGCAACCGCTCCACGACCAGCAACGGCCGGACGACGGTCGCGGCGATCCGGTCCCTCGGGGCGCCGCCGAAGACGTAGCCGGTCGCGCGGATGCCGCGTTCGAACAGCCACGCCTCACTGTCGAACGTGTGCGGGTTGTAGCTGCCGTGCGGCCGCTTCAGCCGTACCGTGAAGCGCCAGCGCTCGCCGGGACGGATCGGTGCCGTCGACAGTCCGGGGGCGTTGTCATCGACGGCATCGGCATCGAACCAGGACAACGCGACATGGGTCGGCAACCGCCATTGCGGATCGAGCGAGCGCTCGATCGCGAAGTCGAAGCGCCAGCCGCGCTCGGTGCGCTCCGGCATGGCGCTCACCAGGCCTTCGACCCGGATCTCGCGGCCTTCGGCTGCTGGCGGCAGTGCATCGGCCAGCCGCCAGGTGGCGGTCGCCGCCGCCCAGTAGAACCCGAGGCCGGCGAACGCCGGCAACGCCAGCACCAGCGCTGCCGATCGCCAGCCCGCGCCGCGCGCGTTGCGCCACAGAAATGCAAGCGCGAGCGCGGCCAGCACAACGAATACGCCTGCCAATGGCGGCAGGCCCGCCTGCTGCTGCAACCACCAGCAGCCGGCGGCGAACGCAACGATCGCCGCGACCACCGTTCAGCCTCCGACCGACGAGCCTTGCGCGGGCATCATCGGTCGCACCCGATCGGCCTTACTTGCCGATGTCGAGCAGTTCCACCTCGAACACCAGCGTGGCGTTCGGCGGGATCGTGCCACCGGCACCGCGCTCGCCGTAGGCGATCTCGGGCGGGCACACCAGCTTGGCCTTGCCGCCGACCTTCATCTTCTGCACACCCTCGGTCCAGCACTTGATGACGTTGCCGAGCGGAAACTCGATCGGCTGGCCGCGCTTGTAGCTGCTGTCGAACTCGGTGCCGTTGGTGAGCGTGCCGCGATAGTGCACCTTGACCTTGTCGGACGCCTTGGGCGAGGCCCCGGTGCCGTCCTTCGTCGACAGGTAGACGAGCCCGCTCTCGGTCTTGACGGCGCCCTTTTCCTTGGCGGCCTTGTCGAGGAACTCCTTGCCGCCGGCAGCGGCCTTCTCGTTCGCCTTGGCCTGGTTCGCTTCGGCGAGCTTCTGGATGCGCGGACGATAGGCCTCGGGGTCGACCAGCGGCTTGGTGCCGGCGAGCTGGTCGGCGACGCCCTTCTTCACCAGCTCGGATTCCTTCGGCCCGAGGTTGAAGACGTGCAGCTCGCGCGCGAGCGCGACGCCGAGCGAGTAGTACATCTTGTCGTCCTCGGACTTGAGATCCTGCGCCCAGGCGGCGACGGAGACGAAGAGAGACATCGCCACGAGGGCTGACGATCGATGCATGAATGACTTCCTTTCGGTGATGGTGGATGACATGGTGGTGGAGAACATGGTGGTGAACGACATGGTGGTGGAAAACAGGCGCGGCAAGTGCCTTCAGGCGGCAACGGGGCCGCTGCCGGCGTGCAGGACGCCGTCGTCGAGGCGCAGCGTACGCTGCATGCGCGCCGCGATGGCAGGATCGTGGGTGACGATGACGAGGCTGGTGCCGAGATCGCGATTCAGCTCCATCATCAGGTCGAGCATGCTCCCGGCGTTGCGCCGGTCGAGATTGCCGGTCGGCTCGTCGGCCAGCACGCAGGCGGGCCCGGTGACCAGCGCGCGCGCCAGGGCGGCCCGCTGGCGCTCACCGCCGGACAGCTCGCCCGGCAGATGTTCCAGGCGTTTGCCGAGCCCGACGCGATCGAGGATGGCGCGCGCCTGCTCATGCGCCGCGGCGGCCGGCATCCGGCGGATGTAGAGCGGCATCGCGACGTTCTCGAGCGCCGAGAACTCGGCGAGCAGGTGGTGGAACTGGTAGACGAACCCGAGCGCCCGGTTGCGCAGGTCGCCAAGAGCGCGCTGGGTCAGACCGGCCACCGGCTGGCCCATCAGGCTCACGGTGCCGGCGGAACCCGCGTCGAGACCGCCCAGCAGATGCAGCAGCGTGCTCTTGCCGGAGCCGGACGCGCCGACGATGGCCACGCTCTCGCCGGCCCGCACCTCGAAGTCGACCGACCGCAGCACCTCGACCGGTGCCAGGCCCTCGTCGTAGACCTTGGACAGGCCGCGGCAGACCAGGACCGGGGCGTCACTCATAGCGCAAGGCCGCCGCCGGGTTGACGCGCGAGGCGCGATAGCTCGGATAGAGCGTGGCGAGCAGGCTCAGGCCGAACGAGACCAACGCGATCACGATCACGTCGCCCCACGCGAGGTCGGACGGGAGATCGCTGATGTAGTAGACGTCCTTCGACAGGAACTGCACGTTGAAGGTGTGCTCGATGAACGGCACGACGACGTCGATGTTGAGCGCGAGCAGCACGCCGCCGACCACCCCGACCAGCGTGCCGATCACACCGATCAGGGCGCCCTGGACGATGAAGATCTTCATGATGCCGCCGGGCGAAGCGCCGAGCGTGCGCAGGATCGCGATGTCCGCCTGCTTGTCGGTCACGGCCATCACCAGGGTCGAGACGATGTTGAACGCGGCCACCGCGACGATCAGCGTCAGGATGATGAACATCACGCGCTTCTCGATCTGCACCGCGCGGAAGAAGTTGGCGTGGCTGCGGGTCCAGTCGGTGACGTAGGTGTCGGTGGTCAGTTCGCGCGTGAGATCGCGGGCGACGCGCGGCGCCGCGAACAGGTCGCGCAGCTTGAGCCGCACGCCGCTCACGCGGTCGTCCATGCGGTAGAGCTTCTGGGCGTCCGCGAGGTTGATCAGCGCGAGCCCGGAGTCGTATTCGTACATGCCGACCTCGAAGATGCCGACCAGCCGGAATTGCTTGATGCGCGGCAGCACGCCGGCCGCGGTCACCTGCCCCTGCGGCGCGATCAGGGTCACCTTCTCGCCCATGCGCACGCCGAGGTTGCGGGCGAGCTCGCTGCCCAGGACGATGCCGAACTCGCCCGGGCGCAGCGCCGCCAGGCTGCCCTTTTTCATGTTCTCGCCGAAGTCGGCCACCTCCTTCTCGAGAGCCGGCTCGATGCCGCGGATCAGGCCGCCCTGGACCGTGCGCTCGAACGACAGCAGCCCCTGCGCCATCACGTACGGCGCCGCGCCGATCACCTGCGGCTGCTTGCGGGCCTGCTCGGCGACGGCGGGCCAGTTCGCCAGCCCGGCCACGTCGAACCCCTGGATCTGCACGTGCGAGGCCACCCCGAGGATGCGCACCCGCAACTCCTTCTGGAATCCGTTCATGACCGACAGCACCACGATCAGCGCCGCCACGCCCAGAGCGATGCCGGCCATCGAGGTCATCGAGATGAAGGAGATGAAGTGGTTGCGGCGCTTGGCGCGGGTATAGCGCAGGCCGACGAAGTACTCGTAGGAAAACACGGGCGGACCGACGTTCGCGGGGCCGGCGATTGTGCCAGAGGGCCACGGCTGCCGCCATGACGGCTACCGCCGCGCCGGGATCAGGCATGGCCGGGTGCTATCCTCGGACCCGATCGTCGCTGCCAGCGCCGATGTCGCCCGTCCAGCGCCCATGTCGCACCTTCACCTCCTGATCCCGGCCCTGCTCCAGCCGGCGCCCGCAGCGCTCCTGCCTGCCGCTCCGCCCCGGCTGCCCGCGTTCGCGCTGCTCTTCGGCCGCGGCGAGCACCGCATCGAGCCGGGCATGGCCACGGAACACTGGATCGCGCCCCGGTTCGGCGCCATGCCGGACGCTTGGCTGCCGCTCGCGGCGCTGGCCCTGCTCGGCAGCGGCGGCAATCCGGGAACCGGCGCCTGGCTGCGCGCCGATCCGGTTCATCTGCATCCGCATGGAACGACGCTCACCCTGGTTCGAAGCCACGATACGGCGTTGACGCCGGCGGATGCCGCCGCGCTATGCGCCGCGCTGAACGACCTGTTCGCCGGCGACGGCCTGCGCTTTTCTTCACTGCCGGACACCCCGGACGACTGGTACGTTGCCCTCGATCGCCCGCCAGCCTTGCGGACGACCCCGGTCACGGCGGTGCGCGGCCTCGGTATCGACCCGTGGCTGCCGTCCGGCCCCGACGCCAGTGCCTGGCAGACCCGCATGACCGAAACCCAGATGATCCTGCACACCCATCCCGTCAACGCCGCCCGCGAGGCCGCCGGCCTGCTGCCGGTCAACAGCCTTTGGATCTGGGGCGAGGGTGCGCTCGGCGTGCCGCTGCCATCGCCATCCCCGTACGCCGCCGTGTTCGCCGACGAGGCGTCGACGCGCGGACTGGCCCTCCACGCCGGCGCAGCGGCGGCTCGCGTACCCCGCGACCTCGCCGCCGTACTGGAACGTATCGACGCCGGGAACATCCTGGTGCGCCTGGACGCCGTCGCCGATGCAAAGGCGCTCGGCGATACCGACACCGCCCAGGCCCTCCTGCGCCACATCGACACGGCATGGATCGAACCGGCCTTGGCAGCGTTGCGACGCGGGCGGCTGACCGAGGTCACCGTCTCCGCCATCGATCGCCACCGCACCGTATCGGTGACTGCCACCCGCGCCGGCCTGCGCCGGTTCTGGCGCCGCCCGTTGTCCCTCGAAACGGTCGCCGCCAGGGGCTCGCCCGATGCCTAGGCTGGTCGTCCGGCCGGTCCCCGACGCGGGCTTGCAGGCGTTGCTGGGCGCCGGCGTCCATCCGGTCGTGGCACGGGTGCTCGCGGCGCGCGGTGTCGCGAGCCTGGGCGACAACGACCATGAACTCGCCACGCTGCTGCCGTTCACGGCATTGCTGAATGCAGAAGCCATGGCCGCGCGGCTGGCCGATGCGATCGTGGCCGGCAAGCGGCTGCTCATCGTCGGCGACTATGACGCCGACGGCGCCACGGCGGCGGCGGTCGGCTGCCTCGCCCTGCGCGGGTTCGGCGCCACGGTCGACACGCTGGTGCCCAACCGCTTCGAATACGGGTACGGCCTGACCCCGGAGATCGTCCGCATCGCCGCCGCGCGGTCGCCAGACATCATCATCACCGTCGACAACGGCATCGCGAGCATCGACGGCGTCGACGCAGCGAACCGGCACGGCATCGAGGTGCTGGTCACCGATCATCACCTGCCCGGCGCCACCCTCCCGGCCGCAACGAGCATCGTCAATCCGAACCAGCGCGGCTGCCCGTTCCCGAGCAAGAACCTCGCGGGCGTCGGCGTGATGTTCTACGTGATGCTCGCCCTGCGCGCCGAATTGCGCCGCCGCGGCGCCTTCGGCACCGGGACCGGTCCCAACCTCGCGAGCCTGCTCGACCTCGTGGCGCTCGGCACCGTCGCGGATGTGGTCCGCCTCGACCGCAACAATCGCACGCTCGTCGCGCAGGGCCTGCGGCGCATCCGCGACGGTCGCGCGCGCCCGGGCGTCATGGCGCTGCTACGCGCCGCCGGCCGCGACCCGGCCGGCGTCACGGCGGAGGATCTGGGCTTCGTGGTCGGTCCGCGTCTCAACGCTGCCGGACGGCTGGAAGACATGGCCCAGGGCATCGAATGCCTGATGACGGACGACACCGCCCGCGCCGACGCGCTGGCCGGGCAACTGAGTGCACTGAACCGCGACCGGCGGGCGATCGAAGCCGGCATGGAGACCGAGGCACTGGCGCAACTCAGCACGTTCGACCCGGGCGATTCGGCCAGCATCACCCTGCACGATCCCGCGTGGCATCCCGGTGTGGTCGGCCTGCTGGCTTCGCGCCTGCGCGAACGCTTCCACCGCCCGGCGTTCTGCTTCGCGGGGGCGCCCGGCGGCGAGATCAAGGGGTCCGGCCGCTCCATCGACGCGCTGCATCTGCGCGACGCGCTCGACCTGGTAGACCGCGCCCATCCCGGACTGCTGCTGCGCTTCGGCGGTCATGCCGCCGCTGCCGGCGCGAGCCTGCTCCCGGGCTCGGTCGACGCCTTCCGCGCAGCGTTCGAGGCGACGGCACAGACGCTGCTGAGCGACGCGGATCTCGACCGGGTCATCGAAACCGATGGCGCGTTGCGCGGCAACGAGATGGCATTGCCGGTGGCCGAACTGCTGCGCAAGGAGGTGTGGGGGCGCGGCTTTGCACCGCCGCTGTTCGCCGACCGCTTCGAGGTCGAGGACCAGCGGGTGGTCGGCGGCGCTCACCTGCGGTTGCGCCTGCGGCCCGCCGGCACGGCATCTCCGCCGGTCACCTCCATGCTGTTCCGGCACGCCGACCGGCTGCCGGCCAGGATCGAGGCCGTCTTCCGGCTCGACGTCAACGAGTGGAACGGCGTGCGCTCGCTGCAACTGGTGGTCGAGCACTGGGAAGCCGCGCACGGCTGAAGTCGATGATGCCCCGAACGGGGGTAGTCCGATACAATCGCCGGTTATCCGGAAACCGCCAGAGAGTCCTGAACCATGGAAGCCGAACGCATCAACACCATCGCCTCGCACCTGAACGACCTCGGCCAGCGTGGCGACGAACTGCGGAGGTATCTTTGACTTCGATACCCGCAAGGCGCGGCTGACCGAGGTCAACCAGCTCACCGAAGACCCCGCCATCTGGAACGACCAGAAACGGGCGCTGGAGCTGGGCAAGGAGAAGAAGGCACTCGAAGGTACGGTCCTCGCGCTCGAACGCATCGCCCGGGGCCTTGCCGACGCCCGCGATCTGTTCGAGCTGGCGCGCGCCGAGGACGACGACGCCACCCTTGAGGCGGTCGAAGCCGACGCGAACGCGATCGAGAAGGTGGTGGCGGATCTCGAGTTCCGTCGCATGTTCAACAACCCGATGGATCCGAACAACTGTTTCGTCGACATCCAGTCGGGCGCCGGCGGCACCGAGGCGCAGGACTGGACCGCGATGCTGGAGCGCATGTATCTCAAGTTCTGCGAGCGGCGCGGCTTCGCGGTCGAGATCATGGAAGAGTCGCCGGGCGAAGTCGCGGGCCTGAAGAGCGCCTCGCTCAAGGTCTCCGGCGACTACGCCTTCGGCACGCTACGCACCGAGACCGGCATCCACCGGCTGGTGCGCAAGTCGCCGTTCGACTCGAACGCCCGGCGGCACACCTCCTTCGCCAGCATCTTCGTCTACCCCGAAGTCGACGATTCGATCGAGATCGAGATCAATCCATCCGACTTGCGCATCGATACCTTCCGCGCCAGCGGCGCCGGCGGCCAGCACATCAACAAGACCGACTCCGCCATCCGCATCACCCATAATCCGACGGGCATCGTTGTACAGTGCCAGAGCGACCGTTCCCAGCACCGCAATCGCGCGGAAGCGATGTCCATGCTGAAAGCGCGCCTGTACGAATTGGAAATGCGCAAACGCAACGAAGAGAAGCAGGCCATGGAAGATTCCAAGACCGACATCGGCTGGGGCCACCAGATCCGCTCCTATGTGCTCGACCAGTCGCGCATCAAGGATTTGCGCACCAACGTGGAACGAGGCGATACCCAGTCCGTGCTGGACGGCGACCTCGACGATTTCATCTC
>JAYTTO010000002.1:0-4840 GCA_043744975.1 Betaproteobacteria bacterium
ACTGCTTCAGGTTCAGCGTTCGCGGCTGGCCGTCGACCAGCGCGACCATGTTCATGCCGAAGCTGTCCTGGAGCTGGGTTTCTTTGTAGAGGTTGTTCAGCACGACTTCGGGCACTTCGCCGCGCTTCAGCTCGATCACCATGCGCATGCCCGACTTGTCGGACTCGTCGCGGATCTCGGAGATGCCGTCGAGGCGCTTCTCGCGCACCAGTTCGCCGATGCGGATGAGCAACTGCGCCTTGTTGACCTGGTAGGGCAGCTCGTCGACGATGATCGCCTGGCGCTGGCCCTTTTCGAGGTCTTCGAAATGCGCCCGGGCGCGCATGACGCAACGCCCGCGACCGGTGCGATAACCCTCGCGCACGCCCGCCAGTCCGTAGATGAACCCGGCGGTGGGGAAGTCGGGGGCCGGGATGAGCTCGATCAACTCCTCGATGTCGATGTCCGGACGGTGCAGCACCGCGAGACAGCCGTCGATGACTTCGCTGAGATTGTGAGGCGGAATATTGGTGGCCATCCCCACGGCGATGCCGGACGAGCCGTTGACCAGCAGATTGGGGAACTTGGCCGGCAGTGCGAGCGGCTCGAGCTCCTTGCCGTCGTAGTTCGGCCCGAAATCGATGGTTTCTTTGTCGATGTCGGCCAGCAGCTCGGAGGTGATGCGCTCCAGCCGGCACTCGGTGTAGCGCATCGCCGCCGCGTTGTCACCGTCGACCGAGCCGAAGTTGCCCTGCCCGTCGATCAGCGGGTAGCGCAGGCTGAAATCCTGCGCCATCCGCACCAGCGCATCGTAGATGGCGTTGTCGCCGTGCGGATGGTATTTGCCCATGGTGTCGCCGACCACGCGCGCGCACTTCACGTACGGCCGGTTCCACTGGATGTTGGCCTCGTGCATCGCGAACAGGATGCGCCGGTGCACCGGTTTGAGCCCGTCGCGCACATCCGGGAGCGCGCGGCCGACGATCACGCTCATGGCGTAATCAAGGTACGACCTGCGCATCTCTTCTTCGAGGCTGATCGGGAGCGTTTCTTTGGCGAACTGATCCATCGGGAGCGGTTACGGGAGAGCGATAAAGAGGGATTGGCTGGCGCGGTGTTGCGGGGCAACAAAAAGCCTGCGGTTGGCGGCCTATACAGACCCGTCGCCACCAAGTCGGCAAGCGTGGGATGTTAACACGCGAGGCCTTGCAGGAGCCATCCGCCCCCCCCTCCGGGCACCCGCCGCAAGGGTGGAAAGGCGCATGAATTCATGCTCGTGTGTGGTACGCTTTCAAGCCTGTTTTGTCGAAGCAGCGTTCAGGGCGGTGGGGGGTTCGGCGAACGGAGACCTGCCAAAAACAACTCAACTCTTCGCAACGGTGATGCCATGCGCTTTGAACTCAAGAAAACCTTGATCGGGGTGGCTGCACTATCTCTGCTTCTGCCTGTGGCCAGTCATGCCCAGACGACCAAGGGCCCGTGGATATTCGATGGCTTCAACCGTTCCCCTCGGGACGGACTCGGCAGCACGTGTGTCTCGGCGGGCGGAGCCGACCATGCTTTCGATGCCATGAATTGCACCACCGCCGCGGGCGCAGCTCAGGTAGCGCGCGAAGCCGCGATCGCGGCCAGGCAGGCCGCCGACGAAGAAGCGAAGGCAGCCTATGCGGCGAAGGCCGCGGCCTGGCAGGACAAGCTGCTCGAAGTCGAACCCGGCTCGGGTCTCAAGCCCGGCCAGCATGGCGCATATGCCTACGATGGCGCGAACGATGCCGACATCCGCGACGGCTTCGGCCGCAACTGCATCAAGGATGGTCGCTGGGGCGTTCCTCTGGCCACCGAGAGCTGCGAACCGGAGCTCTACAGCAAGTGGCGCGCGAAGCAGCCCAGGGCGTACGAACCGGATCTCGCCCGCCGGCTGCCGTACACCGCCGAGAAAGCGGACCGTTCGGCGCTGAAATCGTCGATTGCCGACGAGGACCTGGCAAAGCGCATCGACCAGCCGCCGCCCCTGAAGGCGCGATCGGCTCTGGATGACATGGACCGAAGCCCGGGTGCTGCGCCGCCGCCGGAACCGTTCAAGGCCGAAGCTGCACCCATCGTCGACAATTCGCTTCCCGACTTCCCCGTCACGAAGTATGACGGCGGTGGTGCCGGCGTGGTGGCGGGTGCCGCAGGCGTTGCCGGTGTCGCCGCCCTCGCAAGCGGCGACAAGTCATCCGCGGACGACGCCGAAGACCTGACCGATGCCGGTCCCGCGGAAATCTATGCCGACGACGACGTCACACCGGACATGATGTTGTCCGACGCCGACCGCGCCCTGCCGGACGATGGCATCCCCGACGACAACCGGCCGCTGCCGGACGACGACCTCATCGAGGATGGTCCGGCCGCCGTCTTTGCCGACGAGTACGAGCTTGTGACGCCCGACATGATGCTGTCCGACGCCGATCGCGCCCTGCCAGGCGATGGCATCCAGGGGGCCGACATGGCCATGCCCGGCGACGATCCGGAGGCTGAAGGCCCCGCCGAGGTGTACGCCGACGATGCGGAAATGGTGACCCCGGACATGATGCTGTCCGACGCTGATCGGGCCCTGCCGCCGGAGACGGCGGCACCCGTTGCCGAAACCCCGAAGCCGAAGCCAGCGCCCGCCGTCGCACCTCGCGACGAAACGATGGCCGACTTCCCGGTCACCAAGTACGAGCTTCCCAAGGCCGCCGAAGCTCCGAAGGCAGCGGCGGCGCCAAAGGCCGCGCCCAAGCCTCCGACGGAGCTTCCGGTCACCATCAAGTCCGATGGCCTGTTCGGCTTCGACCGGAGCGACCTGCGCAACGAACTCGTGATCAAGCTCGACGCGGTCGCCGACATGCTCAATGGCGCCAAGTACGACAAGATCACTGTCGTGGGCCATGCCGACCCGATCGGCTCGGCCAAGTACAATCAGGCGCTCTCGGAACGCCGCGCGGCCGCAGTGAAGAAGTACCTTGAGGGCAAGGGCGTGGACGGTTCGCGCATCAGCACCTCCGGCAAGGGCGAGTCCGAACTGGTCGTCAAGTACCAGGACTGCGCCGGCAAGCGCAAGAAGGCGCTGATCAAATGCTTCGAGCCGAACCGGCGCGTGGTGATCGATGCGGCCGGCACCAGGACGGCAAAGTAGTCCTGCCGGCCGTCGCCACCAGAGCCCTGCCCCGGCAGGGCTCTTTTTTTGATCGTGCCCATGCCCAATAGCGACGCCGTTCCCGACCACCTTGTCTGTCCCCGCTGGATCGTGCCGGTGGTTCCCGCCGGCACGGTGCTAGAGGGACATGCCATTGCCATCGCGGGGGAATACATTCGCGCTGTCATGCCCGCCGCCGCGGCCCGCGCTGCATGGCCCGACATTCCCTGCGTCGATCTGCCGGACCACGCGCTGATCCCCGGTCTCGTCAATGCTCACACCCATGCAGCCATGTCGCTCATGCGCGGCATGGCGGACGACCTGCCGCTCAGGCGCTGGCTCCAGGAGCACGTCTGGCCGGCCGAAGCGGAGCACGTGTCCCCGGAGTTCGTCTACGACGGCACGCTGCTCGCCGCCGCCGAGATGCTGCGTGGCGGCGTGACGTGCCTGAACGACATGTACTTCTATCCCGACCAGGCGGCCGATGCGGCGCTCGACAGCGGCATCCGTGCGGCCCTGGGCATGATCGTCATCGAGTTCCCGACGCGCTATGCCAGCGACGCGCAGGACTACCTGGCGAAGGGTCTCGCAATGCGCGACCGGTTCCGGCACGAATCACGTCTGTCGTTCTGCCTGGCGCCGCATGCGCCCTACACCGTGTCGGACCATTCGCTCGAACAGGTGGTCACGCTCGCGGACCAGTTGCAGGTGCCGATCCACATCCACGTGCACGAAACGGATGTCGAGGTGCGCGACCACGTCGCGCAGCACGGCGTGCGTCCGCTGCAGCGGCTCGAAGCGCTCGGGTTGCTCGGCCCCGGGTTGATCGCGGTCCACGCAGTGCATCTGTCGCCGGCCGAGATCGCGCAGCTCGCCCATTTCGGTAGCTCCGTGGCGCACTGCCCCAGTTCCAATCTGAAGCTGGCAAGCGGTATCGCGCCTATTGCAGCGCTGCTCGACGCCGGGGTGAACGTCGCGCTGGGTACCGATGGCGCCGCGAGCAACAACAGCCTCGACCTGTTCGAGGAAATGCGGATCGCCGCGTTGCTTGCGAAGGGTGCGAGCGGACGGGCGGACGTATTGCCGGTGCACCAGGCGCTCACGCTGGCGACCCTGGGCGGTGCACGGGCGCTCGGTCTCGACGACCGCATCGGATCGCTCGAACCTGGCAAGCTGGCCGACATGACCGCGGTAAACCTCGGCAGCCTCGAGCTGTCTCCCTGCTACGATCCGGTGTCGCATCTGGTGTACGCCGCCGGACGCAGCGACGTGTCGCATGTGTGGGTCGCGGGCGAACTGCTGGTGAGCGATGGTCGGTTCACCCGGCTGGACGAAACCGACATCGCGTCCCGGGCGCGGCGCTGGCAATCCCGCATCAGGCCTTGACCCAAGACAATGCAACCGAGCGCAAACACCATGAATGCCGATCCCGCAGAACTGGAAAAATTCAGCGCCCTCGCCCACCGCTGGTGGGATGTAAACAGCGAGTTCAAGCCCCTGCACGAGATCAATCCGTTGCGCCTGGATGCCATTGATCGCATCGCCCCATTGGCCGGTAGACGAGTGCTGGACGTAGGCTGCGGCGGCGGCATCCTGTCGGAATCGATGGCGGCGCGCGGCGCCGTCGTCACCGGCATCGACATGGCCGCGAAGCCGCTCAAGGTGGCCCGACTGCACCTGCTGGAGTCGGGGCACGACATC
>JAYTTO010000003.1:0-2899 GCA_043744975.1 Betaproteobacteria bacterium
CCCTGGCGCCGCGGGTGCGCATGATGGTCGGGCAGGTCGCCGACATCGAGACCACGGTCACGCGCTCCGAGAGCGAGGCGCTGCTGCTCGAGAACAACCTGATCAAGGCGCTGGCGCCGCGCTACAACATCCTCTATCGCGACGACAAGTCGTATCCGTACCTGGTGCTGTCGGGGCATCGATTTCCGCGCCTGGGCTTCCATCGCGGCGCGCTCGACAAGGCCAACCGCTACTTCGGGCCGTTTCCGCATGCGAGCGCGGTGCGCGAGAGCATCCAACTGCTGCAGAAGGTGTTCCACATCCGCACCTGCGAGGACACGGTGTTCGCCAACCGATCGCGCCCGTGCCTGCTGCACCAGATCCGGCGCTGCACCGCGCCGTGCGTAGGCCTGGTGACCGAGGCGGAGTACGCCGACGACATCGCCAACGCGGCGCTGTTCCTCGATGGCCGGCAGGATGAAGTCCTCGAAGGCCTCGGCAGCCGCATGCAGGCGGCGGCGGATTCGCAGCAGTACGAACGGGCGGCGATGTGGCGCGATCGCATCCGGAGCCTCAAGGCGATCCGCGAGCGCCAATACGTGTCGAGCGCGAAGGCCATCGATGCCGACGTGGTCGCGGCGGTGGGCGAGAACGGCGGCACGGCCGTGAATCTGGTCATGATCCGCGGCGGCATGCACCGCGGCGACCGCACCTATTTTCCGCAGAACGCGCGGGAGGACGACGAGATCGACGCACTGGAGGCGTTCCTGGTGCAGCACTACCTCGACCGCCCGGCGCCGCCGCTGGTGGTGGTGAACCGCGTTTTCGACACCGATGCGCTGGTGGCGGCGCTGGCCGAGCAGGGCGGGGCGAGGGTCCAGATCACCGCCAATCCGATCGGCGAACGGCGACGCTGGCTGCAGATGGCCGAGCAGAATGCGCGGCTCGCCATCTCGCAGCGGTTATCGACCCAGGCCGCGCAGGAGCTGCGGCTCGCGGCGCTACAACGTGCGCTCGGGTTGGCCGACAATGTGCAACGCATCGAGTGTTTCGACATCAGCCACACCATGGGCGAGGCGACGGTGGCTTCGTGCGTGGTGTACGACGCCGGGGCCATGCAGAATTCCGAGTACCGTCGGTACAACATCAACGGCATCACCCCGGGAGACGACTATGCCGCCCTGCGGCAGGCACTGGAGCGGCGTTACCGCAAAGCGGTGGAGGGCGAGGCCCGGCTGCCCGATCTGGTCCTCATCGACGGCGGCCGGGGCCAGGTCTCGGCGGTCGTGCCGGTGATGCAGGACCTCGGGCTGGCGCAGGTGCCGATGGTCGGGGTGTCCAAGGGCGAGCAACGCAAGGCCGGGCTCGAACAACTGATCGTGGCCGAGACCGGCGAGATCCTCAGGCTGCGGCCGGACGATCCGGCACTGCACCTGATCCAGCAGATCCGCGACGAAGCCCACCGCTTCGCCATCACCGGCCATCGCGGGCGGCGGGCGCGGGCACGTACCACGTCGAGCCTGGAAGGCATCGACGGCATCGGCGCCAAGCGGCGCCAGCGCCTGCTGGCGCGCTTCGGTGGCATCAAAGGGGTGGTGGCCGCCAGCGCCGACGAATTGGCGCAAGTGGACGGTATCAGCGCCGAACTGGCGCAACGCATCTATCGGGAGTTACATTGAAGCGGACCGCGTCATGCCGATGAACCTGCCGATCCTGCTGACCTGGGCCCGCATCGTCCTGATCCCGGTGTTCGTCGGCCTGTTCTACCTGCCCGACAGCCTGTTGTCGGCGCACGACAAGAACCTGGCGGCAGCCGCCGTGTTCCTGCTCGGCGCACTCACCGACTGGCTCGATGGCTGGCTCGCACGCAGCCTGAACCAGACCTCAGCATTCGGCGCGTTTCTCGATCCGGTTGCCGACAAACTGCTGGTTGCTGCCGCCCTGATCGTCCTGGTCCGGCTCGGGCGTGTGCACGAGGTTATCGCCGTGATCATCATCGGCCGGGAGATCACCATTTCCGCCCTGCGCGAGTGGATGGCCAAGATCGGCGAGAGCCGTTCGGTGGCGGTATCGGCGGTGGGCAAGATCAAGACGGTCTCGCAGATGGTGGCGCTCACCCTGCTGCTGCTCTGGGACCCGCTGTTCGGTCTGGTCGACGTCGGCGCCATCGGTACCGTCCTGATCTACCTGGCGGCGGTCCTGACGCTGTGGTCGATGATCTATTACCTGCGAATGGCCCTGCCGCGGGCCCTGAAACGTGACGGCGAACGGCCGCCGCCATCCGCTTCTCCTTGACACAAAAATTGCGGTTCCTATAATGCGCGCTCGGTTTGTGCGGGAGTAGCTCAGTTGGTAGAGCGCAACCTTGCCAAGGTTGAGGTCGCGAGTTCGAGACTCGTCTCCCGCTCCAGTGTCTTCGAAGGGAAACGTGTGCTGCCAGCGCGGGACGTTTTCCCTGTTTTTGGTTGTACCTGCGGCTTGCACCGGGGCGGGGTAGCAAAGTGGTTATGCAGCGGCCTGCAAAGCCGTCTACGCCGGTTCGAATCCGACCCCCGCCTCCATTTTTCCTGTGTGCGTACGTCGAGTGCGGGGAAAACACCTGCCAAAACAGCTCGCTGGCTTCCTGGGTGTCGGTCCGTTTCCAGGTACGTCGGGGGCTCGTCGATCACCGAGACCGTACCGGGCGATGCCAGACGAGATCGCAGTGAAGCTGCTGCGGCACGTCCGTGTCTAGCAGCCTGTCGGACTTGCGATGATTCGGCTGCAACCGCGGGACAACGGTCCATATCTCGCCGATTTCTCCTTGCGTACTCCCGGTATCCGCGTCGAAATCGACAAGATCTGACCTCGCTGTCCCACCGTTTCGCTATCGAACACCCAAGTCCGACAGGCTGCTAGGCGTGGGGCGACGGACACCCAG
>JAYTTO010000004.1:0-4424 GCA_043744975.1 Betaproteobacteria bacterium
CAGCATCGGCGATGGCGTCTGGCCATGCTTGTCGGCGCGGTAGACCATCGACACCGGCACTCGCTCGCCGTCCGGCGCGATCGCGTGGATCAGTTCGCTACGATAGGCGCTGCTGTCGTAGCCGCCCACGACCTCCTGCTGTTTCAGCAGCACGCGGGTGCGCGCGTTCATGTCGTAGTCGAACACCGAATCCGGCGTGATGAACGACTCGTAGCCGAAGCGGAAGATGTTGGTGTCGAACTCGGGGTTGCCGCCACCGTAGGCGCTGTAGGCCGGCTCGGAAAACTCGATCTCGTGCCGTTCGCCCGAATCGAATCGCACCACCGCCAGCCGCGGGAATCCGCCGCGCCGCTCGTGCAGCACGTAATGGCGCGCGAACAGGTCGACCGCTTCGAGCATCGTGTCGTCGCGATGCGCGACGATCTCCTTCCAGTTCGCCTCGCCGACGTTGCCGACCGGCGCGCGCACCAGCCGGCAATTGCGGCCGCGGTCGTTGGTCACGATGTAGAAATGGTCGCCGTGATGGTCGAGGTAATACTCGTGATCCTGGCGCCGCGGCAACACCAGGACCGGCACGGTGTCGGGCTGGCCGGCGGGGACGTAACGCACTTCCGTGGTGGTGGCGCTGTGCGAGGTGATGAACACGAACCTGAGGCTGCGGGCCAGGTCGACGCCGACGCTGAAGCGGTCGTCGGTCTCTTCGAACAGCAGCGTGTGGTCCTTGCTGCCGAGACGATGCCGCCAGACCCGGTTCGAGCGCTTGGTCTCGTCCTCGGTCACATAGAACAGCGTGCTGCTGTCGGCGGACCAGGCGATCGACCGCGCCTTGGGCACCTCGAGATCGAGCAGGCGGCCGGACTCCAGGTTCTTCAGCCGCAACGTGTACTCGCGGAAGCCGGAGAAATCGGCGGAGAAGGCCAGCAGCTTCGCGTCCGGGCTCACGTCGAGGGCGCCGAGGCCAAGATATTTGTGGCCGCGAGCGAGCCGGTTCGCGTCGAGGATCACCTGCTCCGACGCTTCCAGGGTGCCGTGCTTGCGGCAGTAGATGCCGTACTGCCGCCCCTTCTCGGTCCGCGAGTAGTACCAGAACGCGCCCTCGCGGTAGGGCACGCCCATGTCGGTTTCCTTGATCCGCCCGAGCATTTCGCGATAGAGCGTCTTCTGCAGGCGCAGCGACGGCTTCATCATCGCGTCGGTATAGGCGTTCTCCGCTTCGAGGTAGGCCGTCACCGCGGGCTTGCCCTTGTCGCGCAGCCAGAAGTAGTCGTCGTGGCGGCGATCGCCGTGATTGGTGAAGTGGCGTGGCTTGCGCGCAGCGTGCGGCGGGAGCGGGGGCGTTGCGGGCATGGTGGCAGGGGTCGGGGGATGGGTTTGGAAGTGCAACTCGGGCCTGTGCCGGCCACGAGACCAGCGGATAGCTGCACCGACGATATCGATGCCGGGACCCGCGGCGCACGAACGCGCAAAGCAGCATACCGGAAGCGGGTGGCCCGAAACACGCCGCCGGGCTAGAATCGCGGGTGGTTTACTTGAGTTTTCAGGAGCATGGCCCGCATGGAAAAGTACGAATCCGAGACGACGTTGTTCCTACGCGAGTTTCTGACACGCCACCCGGCGGAGGTCGAGAAGCAGAAGAAGGCGCGCGCCACCTGGTGGGACAAGACGCTCGACGCCAACGAACAGCAGGCCTTTGCCGATGCCAAGGTGCAGAAGAAGCCGTACGAGTACTACTAGCGACATGCCCCCAGGCTCACTTCGTTTCGCTACCCCCCGATGGGGGGCCAGCGCCCTTGGGAGCGGCCCGGCGGGCGCTGATTCCTCTGCGCAGGAATCATCTCTTGCTACGACATACTCGTAGAACCCACGCCAGGCGTTGCCGGTCTGATCGGCGATGACCAGCGCCAACGAATGCGACACCGTGCCCGACCCGAGGCGCGCCATGGAGGAAGTCCTGTGATGAAACGTCGTCTCCTCGCCCCGCTCCTGTTTGCGGCCCTGATGCCATTCACCGCACCGGCCCATGCCGGCTGGGAAGAAGCAGTGGCTGCCTACAACAAGGGCGACTATGCGGTCGCGGCCAAGGAGTTCCGGCCCTTCGCCGAACAGGGCCAGGCCACCGCGCAATACATCCTCGGTTGGATCTTCCAAAACGGCGACGGCGTGCCGCACGACGATGCCGAAGCCGCCAAGTGGTATCTCAAGGCCGGCGAAAAAGGCAATGCCGATGCGCAATACGCGCTGGGCTCGCTGTACGCGGCGGGTTCCGGTGTGAAACGCGACGACGCCGAGGCCGTGAAGTGGTTCCGTAAGGCCGCCGACCAGAACAAGGCCGGCGCGCAATACCTGCTCGGCTATATGCTGTCGGCGGGCGAAGGCGCCCCGAAGAACGAAGCCGAAGGCACGGCCTGGTATCGCAAGGCTGCCGAACAGGGGCTCCCGGAAGCGCAATATGCGCTGGCACTCGCCTTGTCGGACGGCCGTGGCCTCACCAAAGACGAACAGGAGGCCAACCAGTGGTTTCGCAAGGCCGCCGAGCAGGGCAACCTCGACGCCGCCTATCTGTTGGGGTTCAACTACGAGATGGGCCGCGGCGTGATCCCTGACTACGCGGAAGCCGTGAAGTGGTACCGCAAGGTGGGCGACAAGAACGCCGAAGCCCGGTATCGCCTCGCCACCCTCATCCGCGACGGCAAGGGTGCCGAGCGCAACGATGCCGAGGCGCTGGCGTTGTTCAAGAAGGCGGCGGATGCCGGCCAGCCCTACACCGCATCGGCGATCGACGATTACATCAAGAAGGGCAAGCCCGACCCCGCGTTCGAGCTCGCCGACACCTGGCTGGCCAAGCACCCCGACGACGTCGGCCTGCTCACCATCCTCGGCTTCGCGGCCGCCACCGAAGCCCGCAACAATCCCGCCAAATACGCCCCCGCCGCCAAGAAATACGGCACGCAGGCGATCGCCGGCATCGAGGCCGACAAGCGCCCGGAGCGCATGTCGCCCGCCGAATGGGCCGAATACCGCACCAAGTGGCTGCCGCAGCTCTACGTGCAACTCGCGTCGCTGTCGTCGAAGGCCGGCGACATCATCGACGCCCGCGCCAAGCTCGAGCGTGCCACCAAGCTGAATCCGAGCGATGCCTACACCTGGTATCTGCTCGGCCAGAATCACTTCGGCGAATACGAAAAACTCAATGCGGTAGCCAAGACGCTCGACGGCGATCCAAAGATGGCCGCCGTGGGCAAGGCCTTCTCAAAGCTCGACCAGGTCATCGAGTCGTATGCGCATGCCATCGCGCTGTCCGAGAACAAGGAAGCCCTGCGCGACCTGCACGACCCGCTGTTGAAGGACCTCACCAGCCTCTATGATTTCCGCAACGGGTCGAAGTCTGGGCTCGACAACCTGATCGGGAAGTATCGGGGGCTGCACTGAGGGGGCGACAGACGGCACCATTGCGGACCATTTCGGCGAGCCCGGTGGCAGACCTGACAAGTGCAAGGAGATTTGCGATGACCGCAATCGAGTCGCAGTTGATCGAGTTGCTGAAGAGGTTGCCGCCCGACCGAGTGGCCGAGGTGGTGGACTTCGTTGAGTTTCTGGCATCACGCGAGGACCGTGCGACCGCTCCAAAACGGCTCGCCGAAGGCCTCCGCAGGCTCGACGCCTTGAATCTGCCACCGATCTCGGAGGATGAGGTCGAAGACGAGGTGCTTGCCGCGCGAAGTGAGCGCCGCTTACGGCGAGGCGCCTGAAAGTCGACCGGTTGCGTATTGTCCTCGATACGAATCTGCTGGTCTCCGGTGTGATCTCGGCCGGAGGGTTGCCTCGGCGATTGCTCGATGGAGCCATAGCTGGCGAGTTCGACCTGTGCACGAGTGAAGTGCTGTTGACCGAGCTGCTCGAGGTGCTCTCGCGAACCAAATTCGCCTCGCGGCTGGCCAAAGCCGGGCTTACTCCTGAAGGTATCGTCGGAGAGTTGCGCCGCATCGCGGGAGTGGTGTCGACTCCGCTTCTGCCACCGCGCGCGGTACCCAACGATCCTGATGACGACCATGTCATAGCGGCAGCCATCGCCGCCAACGCCGATCTGATCGCCTCCGGCGACAAGCGCCATCTGCTCGCGCTGGGCAGCTATCAGGGCATCGAGATCATCTCCGCGCGCGCAACAGTGGAACGTCTGGGCGGCGCCCGGGCAACGCGCGAGACTTGACTGCCGCCCGTGCGGAAACCCCTGCAGGCCATCTTTCAGACAGACGAGATCGGTATTGAAGTCCGGCGCCGCCGTCGCGATCCACCAGACCAGTATCAGGCATAGGCTCCCGACTGAGACTGCGCGAGCAGCCTGGACACAAGTTGCCGGCCTTCCATCGTGTCCATGAATTCGCCGGGTGTCGCGCCGCCAAGCGCCGGTAGCGGCCGTTCAAGCC
>JAYTTO010000005.1:0-3219 GCA_043744975.1 Betaproteobacteria bacterium
CCAGCAGCAGCCAGATTCCCGATGCGCCCGTGAGGCCGGCAAACACCGCCACTTGACGGCCATTCAGCGCCCCTCGCGGCAAGGGCCGGGCGCGTGTGCGGGCCACGATGGCGTCGATGCGGGACCAGTCAGTTGCGCCAACGCTACCGTGAGCGGTAGCTCCCCGGCACCGCAGCGTACTCACAGTCCCGCCCAGTTGCGGTTGTTGCGGTGGGCGTATGAAAGCAGTCGTCGAATCCGGATCAGACTAGGCCGGCGCGAGAACGCTGCAGCCATCCACAGGGGATGGACTGGACGCCGCCGCGGCAGCGCGATTTGTGAAGGATCACGGCGGCGCCCGTCGAGGCACTGTTGATCCAGCGCATCATCACGCGCTTGGTTTTAACTAGAACCCGTCCGCGTCTTCTTCGACGGCGCGGCTCGCCCATCGTGTTTCGCCTTTCCGAGACGGCGACACAACGGGAGACGCTGCAGGTGTATCTGTATCAGTTCGAAGGTGACGTGGGCATCGACTCTGCCGGAACACAAGACGCGTTGCTGTATCTGATGAAATTGGCGGGCCGAGCCTCCGGGATTCGTCAAAGGAAACAGCCCAGCAACCCAACATGACGACCCGATGTCATTCATATCGTCTTCCACAATGAACCTTCGCGCCGCGGTCGCCGCAATGAGCTTGGCTCTTGCGCTGGTCGCAGCGCCTGCCTTCGGCGCAGGCCCGACCACACCGGCTCCGAAATCGGACACGCTTGCGAATGCACCCGCGCCCGTCGGCCAAGCATCGGTGCCGGCGAGCCGGCCCGTTGCGACGGTGCCACGTCGCGCGAGGGCTCCGCATGGCCCGGCCTCCACTCCCAGGGAGAAGGCCGATACACGGGCCAATCGCCTGCAAAGATTGCGTATCGAGAGTTGCCGGCGGCGCCCACAGACCTGTGTGCAGCCACAGTCAGACGGTCATGCTGCTTCCGCGCCAGCGATCGCTCGATAGCGGGAATCGTCGCGGCAGCGAGACGGGCTGCCGCGCGCATGCCGGAGGGCGGGCGCGCGGCGTCTTGAAAGTGCGCCTTACCTGTCGACGTCCGACAGGTCGAGCCGCCAGACCCCGCGGCCATGGGTGGCCGCGTAGAGAACTTTCGAACCGTTATCGATGGTCAACCCATAGACGGCGACCGGAGGCAACCGCCCCGCCGCCGCCCCGACCCAAGACGAGGCACCGCGCGGCAACACGGCGACGCCGAAGTCGGTTGACGCATACACGCGACCGGTCCTCGGGTCGAAGGCAATGCCGGTGATCGGTTGGTCGCCGAGTCCGGCGCTGCGATCGGTCCAAGTGGCGGTTCCTGATCCCGGGTTGTAGAGGACCTCGAAAACGTGACCTGCTGCAGTCCCCGCTGCTTGCGCATAAGCGTCATAGCCCGAGAACGACACGAAAGCATGCAGCGGATTCAACGGGTCGACCGCAATGCCGCTGATGAAGCGCGTGGGCTGCGCCGCGCTGTCGATGCGGGTGAACGTTGCTGCGGCCGCCGGACCATCAGCATTCGCCGAAACGAATAGCCGGCCGCGCCTCGTCGCCGCCCACAGCGGTGCGCCTGTCGCTGGCGCGCGGGCGGTTGCCACGACATACGAGCCACTCTTGTCCAGGCCATAGGCTGAGCCAGTCAGCGTTGAGCCGCCGAGCGGAACCCAATTGCCGCATTGCACGGCGAAGTCGCCGAAGAATTCGTTGCAGTGCTGTACGAGGTACGCCTGATCACCTCCGTTGTCCTGCGTCCGCCAGACACGCTGCAGGCCGACGAACCAGGTGCCGTTGAGCACAGGATCGGCGAGCACCGGCGCATAGAACGACGCTGCCTCGCCACTGGCGAACAGCGGGTCAGATACCCAGTTCCATCCAAGGACGTCGGTGGCCCGGAAGTTGACGTCCATTGCTGGGCCGGTGTAGGTGTGCATGCGCACCAAGGGATCGACCGCGTTGATGCCCGAATTCCCACCATCGCCGCCGACACTTTCGAACCAGCTGTTCTTCGTACCGCTGTAAGACCAAGTACCGTTGTCCTGCGTGCCGCCGATCAATTCCTTGCGCGGATCGCGCTGGCTGAGCGACACGCTCTGGAACTGCAGCGTCGCCAGACCGGGGTTGAGGCTGATGATCTCCACCGGGATCGCCTTCAGCCAGAGCAGGCAGTTGGCGAGATCCGTACCGGAGATGCCGCGGCTCGAACAACTGCCCGAGGCGTCCGCGAAGCTGCCGTTGGTGCGCACCACGCCGCCGTCCGAGCCGATGATGGCGATGTCGGGATTGCCGGGATAGAACACCATCGCGTGCTGGTCCGGGTGCATGCCCAGCGGTGCTGGCGCCTGGGTGTCGTTGGTCATATCGGTGAACTGCATGCCGGCGTTGGTCGAGCGCTGCACCGATCGGCCGTTGGATGGTGGTGTGGCCGTGAAGATCTCGTCGTACTGCATCTGGCCGCCGAGCCACACCGTGCCGGGCCGGCCCGCTGGCGAAGCCACCACCATGTCATAGCTGCACTGCTCGGCGCAGAAGTTGTATGACGAAAAGCCGGGCGTGCCTTGGGTCGCACTCGAAAGCTTGGTCCAGCCCAGATTGTTGACGCCGCTCACGAGCTGTGAAGCCGGCACGTTGGCATCGTCGGTGCGATAGAAATCCGCTGCGCCGCCCCCGGCATCGCCGAGGTAGATCCGCAGCTTGTTGCCCATCGGCGCCAGCGCGAACTCAGTGCGCGCAGCCAAGGAGTTAGCGACGTTACCGCCACCAGCACTGGCAAACACCGGCTCATAGCCACCGCCGGCCTTGGAGCGGTACAGCCCGTAGCCGAAGATCGAGAAGTAGACGCGTGTCGGCTCGGAGGCCGCAAGGCCGGTGCGAGACATCTCGATCTTGCTCACCCCGCCGCGGAAGAAGTCGGAGCCGTTCGCGCTGTTCGGGTTGACCGGATCGGAGGGGACCGAAAACACCAGCGTGAACGTAGTTCCGCCATTCGTCGATTCGTACAGGCCGATACGGGGCGCACCCGGTGGCGTGAAGCGGCCGCCGTTGACGCTCGACGAGCCGTGCCGCGCTACAGCCGTCCCGATGAAGATGTGGCGCGGGTCGCGCGGATCGACACCGATCGCGGCGATTGCGCGGCCGGAGGCCGCTGCTGCGCTGCCGGGCACCAACTGCCAGTCCTTGCCGAGGTTATCGGACCTGAAAAG
>JAYTTO010000006.1:0-9411 GCA_043744975.1 Betaproteobacteria bacterium
CCTGGGATGCTCCACATCGCGTGTCCATGGCCATGGACTGACGCGCCTCGTCGTATCGGCGCAAATTGATCATTTGCAACAGACTCACTTGCGAATAGACGGGCATAAATGATGCTCATAGATGATTGCCCGAAGCCCGGTCCATCATTCCAGTGCCGTTCAAGGAGAGGCTTCATGAAGCGCATTCAACGGGGTTTCACACTCATCGAACTGATGATCGTGGTCGCGATCATCGGCATCCTGGCGGCAGTCGCGCTGCCGGCCTATCAGGACTACACCATCCGGGCCAAGATTCAGGAAGGGGTAAGCATGTCGGATCCGGCCCGCCTTGCGGTGGGACAGGCTTGCTCTGAAGGAACTTTGTTTGCCACCGTTTCCGATAACGCTAGCGCTGGCTTGGCGGCGTCGATTACTGGTAACTATGTGACCAGCGTCGTGCTCAGCGCGACCGCCGCAACTCAAGGGATCATCACGGTGACGGTGCGGAACATCAACTCACAAGTGAACGGCTCGACGATCATCTGGACTTCCACCTGTGATGCTTCCGGAAACCGCTGGGCAGTTACTGGTTCCGTTCCGTCGAAGTTCTACCCGAAGTCCTAACGGTCGGCTGAAAAGATCGCCACAACAACAAAGACAAGGGGGCTCTCGGGCCCCTTTTTTGTGTTTCCTGAAACCGCCAATCGCCCGAGGGCGTTCATTCCCCGGAACATGACAATGCGTCGATTGCACGTAGGCGGCAGGGTAAAAGCAGAAGACTGGGAGATTCTGGACGCTTTCGCACGGCCCGAAGTCGATCACGTCGGCAACGCAAAAGATCTGTCGCGCTTCGCCGATGGTTCGTTCGACGTCATCTATGCTTCACATGTCGTGGAGCACTTCGACTACCGTGACGAGATTTCAGCGGTCTTGCTAGAGTGGTTTCGCGTTCTGTTGCCCGGAGGTGTGCTGAACGTGAGTGTTCCCGACATGAACACACTGGCGGAACTGTTTCTCCTGCGCGAGACGCTCACTTTCGATGACCGCTGGATGGTCATGCGAATGATCTTCGGCGGTCACACCGATGAGTACGACTATCACCAGGTCGGATTGAACGAAGAGTTTCTCAGCGTGTATCTGCATCGCGCCGGGTTTGTTGGCATTCGGCGGGTTGTCGACTTCGGATTTTTCATTGACACGAGCGTCATGAAGTTCGCCGGAATCCCGATCAGCTGCAATCTCGAGGCCAGGAAGCCGCAATAGCCGACGGGCGACCACTCTCCCGGACGTTGCGTTTCGAGCCAAGCCCGGATGGAGACAATCAGATCGATCTGCGGGCGCTAACGCACAGCAGTGGGTCGCCCGGTACCGGACGTTACAGCGATACGGGCCGGTGGCTACCGGCCATTTCACGAAAAGCCGCTTCGATCGCCGCGACGAACCCGGCCGCATCGGTTAGTTCGCTGTGGGTCAATTTCGCTCTGAGATCGGCCCGGTCGTTTGCAAGGTGATGTGGCGTCGACGCGAGTTGCTCCGCCCGCGCGACGTATTCTTCTACATTGGTGCAGACGAGCGATCCGCAACCCGCCGCCGCAAGCAGACTGGCGCCTACTCTCGATGCGTGGGTAGTGCCGGCCAGCGTCAGGACCGGCACCCCCATCCAGAGCGCTTCACATGTCGTGGTGGTGCCGCAGTAAGGATAGGAATCCAGCGCCATGTCGACAGCTGCATAGCGCGCAAGGTGATCCTCATATGAAACTGTTGCCGGTTCCAGGTCGATGCGTGCCGCGTCCCCGCCGGCAGCCGCGAACCGCGCTCGTATCGACGCGTCCAGATTGGCTTCACCGAGGTTTCTGGCCTTGAGCAGCAGCCGCGACCCTGGTACCGCCGAGAGCACTTTGCCCCAGAGTCGGAGCGCCGGCAGGGTAAGTTTTTCGATACGGTTGAAGCACCCGAAGGTGACGTAACCGTTGCGGGTTACCGGCGGTGGAGCGGGTGAGGGCGCGTCGTCGCGAGGCTGAAAAACGACAAAACATCGCGATAGCCGCCACAGCGTTTCGGTATGCAAGGCGTCCGCTACTCCGACCGGATCGCACACCGTGTCGGTGAGTCTGAAATCCATCGCGGGTACGCCGGTCGTGTTCGGGTAACCGAGCCAACTGACCTGCGTACTCGCCACGCGCCGCGCGAACACCTCAAGACGATTGCCGGCGGTATGCCCCGACAGATCGACGGCAACCTGCAGTCTGTCGGCACGCATCAGGGCGACCAGGCCATCGACATCAAGTCCGGAGACGTTGCGCCACGTGACCCCGCTACTGCGGATGCGTGCGCACTGGGCGTCTTCCGTACCGCCCGTAAAGTAGCAATACACCTCCGTCCTGTTGCGTAGGTGTCCCGTGACGACCGGTTCGAAGAAAAAGCTCACGACGTGGTAGCCGAAGTCCGCGGACACATACCCTATGCGCAGCGGTGTTGTAACGGACACTGGTGCGCTCTCCTGCCATGACACGACGTCAGGGTCAAGGTTAGGCAACCGGCCGGCCGATCTGTGGGCGTGAAACACCTCGTTGGCGGACATTGAGTCGCTGTAGTTCATGGTCATCAGCAGGCTCTGATGGCGTACTGAATAGTCGGCGTCAGCGCCCGACGCAGCTCTATAGAGCGGGATCGACTCGTCACTGCGGCCTTGTGCCCTGACTGCTTCCGCCAGCATATGTAGGCTTTCGGCATCCTTTGGCGCGAGGAGAACTGCTTCCTTTGCCCACGATTCCGACACACAAGCCTGCCCGTTGGCGAGGTATAGGTCCGCGAGTTGTATCAGACGCCGGGGCGTCGGCGAGGTCAGCCCGATCGCCGATTCGAAGGCGCGGATCGCGGTTGGCAGACATCCGCGCTGACGATCGATCTCTCCCAGGAAAAACAGAAAATCGGTGTTTGACGGAGCGATGGCCAGCGCCGCAGAGATGCATTCGTGGGCACGGCCCAGGCGGCCGCGGGCGGTCTCGACCAATGCCAAAAGGAAATGGCAGTCGGCATCGGCTGGATCCGCGGCGAGCGCCTCGTCATATCGAGCAGCGGCGTCATCCCACCGTTCGGCGCGGTGGTGCTCCAGACCTTGGCGCCGAAGCTGATCGTTCAGGCGCTCGCCAGCCATTTGGCATACATGTCGTGATAGGCGTCCTCGAGTTGGCGCGTCAGTCGGCCGACGTCGCCCAGCGGCGATCCAGCCACCTTGTCCCTAAGATTTTGGCGCAACGCCGCCGCGCGCTCCGGGTCCCGGGCTAGAGACACGGCAATGGCAACATACTCGTCTGGCGAGTACGCAATCAGGTCTTCGCAGCCAATCGCCGTAAGCAGAGTAACGCCCACCCTGGCGGCATGGCGGTCGCCGGCAAGAGTAACCACCGGAACACCCATCCAGAGGGCTTCGCAGGTTGTGGTCGTTCCATGATATGGGAAAGTATCGAGGGCGATGTCGATGTTCGCATAGGTTGCGAGGTGGTCGCGGTGCGAACCTGCATGCCCGAGGAGCTCGAGTCGTGTGACATCCAAACCCAATCGGTCGAACCTGGCTAGCGTGTCGCGTTGCAGGGTCTCGTCGCGCAGCGCAAGAGTTTTAATGGAGAGGCGCGCGCCGGGTACCGCCGCCAGGATCGCACCCCAAAGCCTGATCGCGCTGTCGCTCACCTTGACGAAGCTATTGAAGCTCCCGAAGGTGACGTGCCCGTTGCGCGCTACCGGAGGAATGGTCCCCGGGGACGGTAAATCCAGGGAAGGACAGAATGCGATGAATACTTCCGGTAGGCGGTAGAGCCGCTCGACATGCTGCGAGTCCGCAATAGGTGCCGGGTCGGCCCATCGATCGGTGATGCGCCAGTCCATTGCGCCGACACCCGTCCCGCCGGGATAGCCCAGCCACGTCGCCTGGACCGGGGCCACGCGCCGGGCCAGCACTGGCAGGATGTTCCTGGCCGTATGGCCGGCGAGGTCGATCATTACATCGAGGTTGTCTTCCAGAATGATCCGCTCGGCTTCGTCGAGGGGTAGATGGCCAAGCTCGCGCCAGACATCGGCCTGGTCCCGGATGCGGCGCGTCGTCGAATCCGTTTCGGTATGCGTAAAGTAGCAGTGCACATCGACCAGGTTGCGGTCATGGTGCCTAAGAACCGGCTCGAAGAAAAACGCCACCACGTGTTGCCGAAAATCCGGCGAAACATAGCCGATACGCAGCTTGCGTTTACGCTTCCCGGCAGGGCGCGCGAATGATCTGCGTCCCTCAGGGGCGGGGTCGAATTGCCTCCCGTACCCGCGTTGCAGTTCCAACAATTGTTCGGGGGTAGTGTCGTCGCTGTAGTTGAGACTGAACAACAGATTGCTCCACACCATCGCCACGTCGGGCTTGAGTTGAAGGATGTGCTGGGTCACCGCCACGAACTCGGGGATGCGACCGCGCGCCTGCAGGGCATTGCCCAGATTGACGAGCGCGTCGGTATTGTCTGGTTCGAGCGCGAGTGCGGCTCGGGCCGAGGCTTCCGCTTCGGTGTTTCGGCCCGACCCGCCGTAAAGATTGGCCAGGTTGACGTGCGCGCCCGCCATGTCGGGCCGGAGTTCGAGCACGCGCAGCAGGTGTCGCTCGGCGTCGCTGGTCTGCCCCATGTCGCGCAACATGACCCCAAGATTTCCCAGCGCTTCAGGGTAGTCGGGCTTGAGCCGCAGCAACTCCTCGAGTATGCGGACCGCTTCGGCTAACCGTCCCTGGCGGTGATACATGCCGGACAGGTTCAGCATGGCCTCGGCGTCACCCCTGTTACCGCCTAGTTCGATAGCTCTCCAATAAGCCGACTCAGCTTCGTCATAGAGCCGTCGGGCGCTCAGCACAATGCCCAGGACGAAATGGCCTTCGCGGTCGTTCGGTTGCAGACCGATGGCGATGTGCAGCTGTTCCTCGGCCTCGACGAGCTTCCCGGATTTCTCCAGCGTGACCGCATACTGAACACGTGCAGGGAAGGATTGGGGGGCGAGCGAAACCGCGCGCGCCTGATCGCGCTCGGCATCGTGCAATTGGCCCGAGATGCGATGCGCGCTCCCGCGTGCCAGCCAGCCATCGGCCCAGTCGGGGTGACGTTCCACAATTGCCGAGAATGCGGCCGTCGCGGCGCTCGTGTTCCCAAGCTGCAGCAGTGTCGCACCCATGTTGAGTTGCGCCGCCCGGTGATCCGGGTTCTGTTCGAGCGCAATCGCATAGAACGCCGCAGCGCGATCGACCATACCTTCGGTCTGCAGAAAAAGCCCGAGCGCGAAGGCGCTGTCGGCAGACGCGCGAGCTGCCCGGTCGATCTCCCCCAGCGCAGTTGCTTGTTCCTGGACCAGACCGGCGCTTCCAAGCGCCCGCGCAAGGTTCCACCACGAGACCGCCTCATCGGGAAACGCCCCCGCTGCCTGCCGCCACGTGTTCAACGCCTCTGCCGCGCGCCCGGCGCTTTCCTGCATCAAGCCGAGTTCGATCTGCCAGTCGGAGTCCGCGTCCGCGCAAGCCACGGCCTGCGTGAGCGCATCCACCGCGGCATCGATCTCGTCCAGGCTGCGCAGCGCCTGATGTCGGGTGTAGTGGTTGATGCCCGCTTGCGGCTGCAAGGCACACGCACGCTCCAGCTTTGCGAGGCCCGTTTGCGACCGGCCGGTACTCGATTCGATCAGGCCGAGCAGACGCAGAGCGTCAACCTGATCCGGGTCCTGCCGTAGTGCCGCTTCGAATGCGGCACTGGCTGCCGCATTGTCGCCCCGGTCGCGGGCGGTGACGCCTTCTTCCAGCAGGCGGTTTGCCGACGTGGTTTTCGCTGCGGCACCTCTGAGCCATCGGAGCATGGACGTGGTTTTCGCGGGGTCAGGACGGCATGGGTGCGGTGCGTCGGCATCGAGCGTATTGGCGGACGTCGCGCGCTGTTCGAGACCGCGCGGAACGTGGCGCGGGTATTGCTAAATCAAGCGTACACAAAGAGCGCGAATCGCAACCCGTCGCCGGCGGGACACACTGGTGCAGGGTACCATCGGCGTCGGCGTTGCCCGGCGTGCAGCAGGTGTTGCAGTGGGCGGCGATGTTGCTTGCGACGATGGAGCACTCGTGCGGTGTCGACGTTATGTTCACGTTGCGCGATGATTGAGGTCGGCAATGCAACCAGCCTTGGATATCGATCGGAGTTTCACACATGTTTGCTTTCTTCGACACCCGAAAGGTCGATGACTTCGCCCGCGGTCTGGCCTCCGACCTGGGGCGTCGTTTTCCGCCTGCCAGTGAAGCCCGCACCGACAAGGGGGCGGCCAACCAGCTCGCTGTCGTCACCGAAGGCCTGTATGCCCGGGCACTCCGGTTTCACCAGGAAAACCGCCTCGGTATCTATCGCAAGGCGAAACTCGGCAACACCTTCAAGTGGCAGCTCAAGGAGCTGGGCTACACCGACAAGTTCGTCGATCAGATCACCAGGGGTCTGGTGATCCGGTTGGCGAAGAAGTAAGCCGGGTTTCCCCCTTGCATCGACCGGTCTCGCACCGTTGCCGCCACTGCTGCCTGATCGCGGTCTCCAGCCGCCGGGTGAAGCCGTGCTCGTCCATGATTGCCGAGCGGCGCAGCGTCTCTCGCAGCGTCGACCGCAGGCGGGCAAGCGCCTCGCGATCGCCGGTCACCGCGGTGGCGATGCGCACGTAGCCCGCGGCATCCGCCGCGATCCAGCTCTCCAGGCCCAGGTTGCGCAGGATGCTCGATCCGACCCGGGACACGTGCGTCTGTCCGGCCATCACTACCAGCGGCACCCCCATCCATAGCGAGTAGAGCGACGTCGTCGTCCCGTTGTACGGAAAGCTGTCGAGCGCGATGTCGACCTCCTGGTGCCACGCCAGGAAGGCGGCGTGGTTGGTGCGGCTGCGGCATTCGATGCGCGCCGGATCGACCCCACGATCCTTCGCCAGCCCGGCCAGCCGATCGCGGGCGGCACCGCGCGGGATCGCCGTCACCAACAGCCGGGTTTCCGGATTCGCCGCCAGGATGTCGAGCATCGCCGAGCGCATCGCCGGGCTGACCTTCGAGTACTGGTTGAAGCAGCCGAAGGTCACATGACCACGCGCCGCGGCCGGTAGCGGCCCCGGGTCGACCTCGCTGTCGCGCGGCCGGAAGGCCATGAAGAATTCCGGCAGCGTCAGCAAGGATTCGGAGGCGTATTGGTCGCCGAGATCGGCAGCGATGTGTTGGTCGGTTATCCAGCCGTCCATCGCCTCGAGGCCGGTGGTGTCCGGGTATCCCAGCCATGTCAACTGCAGCGGGGCAGGGCGGCGCGCGAACAGCGGCAGGTGGTTGTCCTCGAAGTGACCCTTCAGGTCGACCAGCACGTCGATGCCGTCGGCCCGCACCTGGGCGGCGACCTCGCCGAAGTCGCGCCCGAGCACGTCGCGCCAGTGATCGGCGAGTTCGCGGTAGCGTTGCGACATGCCGTCGCGCGCCGCGGTGCGGTCGTAGCAGAAAACCTCGAAGGCGGCGCGGTCGTGGTGCTCCAGCACCGGCGGCAGAAAACTGGCGATCGACTGCTCGCAGAAATCGTTCGAGACGTAGCCGATGCGCAGGCGTCGTCCGGCGTCGGCCAGGCCCCGTACCGGCGCGGCGATCCCGGTCGGGTGGCCGAACCGCTCGTTGTAGCGGCCGCAGGCGGTCGCAGACTCGGCCCGGGAATGCGGGCCGGTGTAGATGCGTGCCGCGAGATAGTCGGACCACGCCTGCGCGCTGTCGGGCTGCAGCGCGGCGGCGCGGCGGTAGTGGTCGAGCGCGGCGTCGACCTCCCCATCCGAATCCAGCGCGAAGGCGAGGCGCCCCTGGGCGCGCGCGTTGGTCGGATCGAGCCGGACGGCTTCCTGATAACTTGCGATGGCGGGATCGAGATGGCCACGTGCCTGGCGGGTACCGCCGAGGTACAGATGAGCAATTGCATCGGTTGGTGTCCGTCTCGTCAGGCCTTCAAGCAAGGCTTCTGCCTCCACCAGCCGCGCCTGGGCGTGCAGTACCGCGACCGGATTGGTCGCCGGGTCGATGTGCCAGTCGAGCATCCGCAGCAGTTGGTAGTACTCGATGGCGGCGTCCGCCTGCCCGCCGGCATCGAGCGCGAACAACAGGCGTCGGTGGGCATCTTCCCTCGTGGGCTCGATCGCCAACGCCGAGCGCAGCGCGACGATGGCGGCGTCGAAGGCGCCCAGTTCGATGCGCACTTCGGCCAGCGTCAGCCACGCTTCGACATGCGCCGGCTGCGCGGCGACGGCACGTTCGAGCAGGGGTGCCGCGACCTCGAACTGCGCCGCACGGCACGCCACGATCGCCCGCAGTCGGAGCGCTTCGCCATCGGCCGGGCGCGCCGCGATCAGGGCGGCGAGCAGGCGCACGGCCTCGGCATCGTCGCCATGCGACAGCGCCTGCGCCGCATGGGACAACCGCGCGGCCGCGTCGGTGTCCGACAATCCCACCGTCCGCTTCAACCAATCGAACATGTCTGCGATTGCGACCGGCGTGGGGATTGGCCGGCTACCGCCGGTAGACCGAGGCCTGCAGCGGCAGGCCGTTGCTCAGGTACGCGTGGAAGTACTCGAGGTTGTTGAAGTCCTCGCCGCCGATCGCGAACGGTTGCGCCCGCACCTGTTCCATGCAGCGCGCGAAGCGCATGTGCTGCGTGTAGAGCACGTCGCCGCCACGGAAGATCGGGAAGTGCGTCGCCTGGCCGATGGCCGGCGAGATCGTCTCCATCCGCATCACGCTGCCGGCGTGGTGGACGTGGCAGGTGGCGCACGAGAAATTCATCTGGCCGACGCGGCGGTAGAACAGCCGTTTGCCGTCCTCGTACTTGGCCCTCGCGCCGTCGCCATCGACCCGGATGTCCAGGCGCATGCCGTCGGAGAGCGAGCGGGCATAAGCGGTCAGGACGCCCATCGTGGCGCGATCGTCGTAGCGGTACCCGGCTTCGCCGTTGGCGCGGCGGCAGCGGTTGAGCGCCATCTCGAAGGTGACGACGCGGTCTTCCGCCGGTTCGTAGTACGGGTAGTTGCCGGCGATCATGCGGCCGCCCGCGGGCAGGCAGTCCGCATAGGTCTTGCCGGAGCGCAACGGCGTCTCCCAGAGGGTGCGGCCGCGTTCGATATCGCCGAGGAACGGCGGGAACGCCATGATGTCCTGGTAGTGCGCGCGCGCCGCCGGGTTGAACATGAAGGTCCCGAACACGTAGTCGTCGCGCGGCACGCCCTCGAAAGCCTGCCCGAACCGCTGCTGCATCGCCGCCAGGTCTTCCTCCGGCGACGCAGCGGCCGCGCCCGCCACCAGCATCCCGGCGACGACGCAGCCCAGTGCCGACCGCAGCATCATCACTTGATGACCGTCTCCAGGGCGTTGGATTCCCCGCGGTT
>JAYTTO010000007.1:0-2216 GCA_043744975.1 Betaproteobacteria bacterium
CCACGAACGGGATCTCGTCCGTGCGCTCGGCGTTCGGCTTCCACGCCGCGAGCTGGCGGACGTGCTCCTCGGTGACCTTCTTGCCGTCGCAGTTGCGCAGCACCGATTCGAGCACGATGCGGATCGACACCGGCAGGCGCGACACCTTGCCGAGCCCGGCGCGCTCGAGCGCCGCCAGCGAGTAGAACGAACCGGTGCGGGTGCCGATCTTGAACGACTGCTTGGAAGCAAACAGGTTGTGGCTCATGGCGGATCCTTGGGAGGTCAGATCATCATCAGGTCGACGAACTCATTCACGGGCGTGGCGCTCAGCTTCTTCGGATTCAGGCAGAGGTCCAGGATGGCGGCCTGCTGCTTCGCCGGGAACCGGCGTGCAAGATTGGTCTTGAACTTCTCGACCAGCACCGGCATGCCTTCCTTGCGGCGGCGCTGGTGGCCGATCGGGTACTCGCACACGATCTCGGCGAGCTTCTTGCCGTCGGTGAACTCGACCGTGAGAGCATTGGCGATCGAGCGCTTGGCCGGGTCGTGGTAGTCCTTGCTGAAGGCCTTGTCCTCGACGCAGACGATGCGGTCGCGCAGCTTGTCGATACGCGGATCGGCGGCGACGCCGTCTTCATAGTCCCCGGCGGTGAGACGCCCGAACAGGATCGGCACCGCCACCATGTACTGGATGCAGTGATCGCGGTCGGCGGGATTGTCGAGCGGGCCCTTCTTGTCGATGATGCGGATGCAGGCCTCGTGGGTCCGGATCGTGATCTTCTTGATGTCCTCGGGCTTGCGGCCGAGCTTCGCGAGTTGCGCGTGGATCTGCATCGCGCATTCCACCGCCGTTTGCGAATGGAACTCGGCCGGGAACGAGATCTTGAACAGCACGTTCTCCATCACGTAGCTGCCGTAGGGGCGCTGGAACTTGAAGGCGTTGCCCTTGAACAGCACGTCGTAGAAGCCCCAGCCCTTGGCGCTGAGCACCGAGGGGTAGCCCATCTCGCCGGTGCGCGCGATCAGCGCGAGCCGCACGGCGCGGGCGGTGGCATCGCCTGCCGCCCAGCTCTTGCGCGATCCGGTGTTGGGCGAATGGCGGTAGGTGCGCAGCGACTGGCCGTCGACCCACGCGAGCGAGACGGCATTGATGATCTCGTCGCGCGTGAGGCCCAGCATCTGGGCGACCACCGCGGTCGACGCGACCTTCACCAGCACCACGTGATCGAGGCCGACCTTGTTGAAGCTGTTCTCGAGCGCGATGCAGCCCTGGATCTCGTGGGCCTTGATCATGCCGGTGAGCACATCCTGCACGGTCAGCGGCTTCTTGCCCGCCGCGATCGCGGTGCGCGAGAGCCAGTCGGCCACGGCCAGGATGCCGCCGAGATTGTCGGAGGGATGACCCCATTCGGCGGCGAGCCAGGTGTCGTTGAAGTCGAGCCAGCGGATCATGGCGCCGATGTTGAAGGCGGCCTGCACCGGGTCGAGCTGGAACGACGTGCCCGGGACCTTGGCGCCGTTGGGCACCACCGTGCCCGGCACGACCGGGCCGAGCAGCTTCGTGCACGCCGGGTACTCGAGCGCCTCGAAGCCGCACCCGAGCGTGTCGATCAGGCAGTAGCGGGCGGTCTCGTAGGCCTGCTTGCTGGTGATCTCGTACTTGGTGACGTAATCGACGATGTCGACCAGGACCTTGTCGGCCTTGGGTCGGACGTTGGAGATGTGTGCGGACATGGCGGATTCCGGTCAGGGACGGGGTCGGTGGGAAAGGCGTCGGGCCGGCGGTCAGCGACCGCCGGCGGCGTATTGGAGGATCTGCACGTGGCTCACTTGCGCTTGGCGATCGGGATCCACTTGCGGTTCTCCTCGCCGACGTAGTTGGCGCTCGGGCGGATGATCTTGCCGTCGATGCGCTGCTCGATCACGTGGGCGGCCCAGCCGGAGGTGCGCGAGATCACGAACAGCGGCGTGAACATCGCCGTGGGCACGCCCATCATGTTGTAGCCGACCGCGCTGAACCAGTCGAGATTGGGGAACATCTTCTTCTCGCGCCACATCACCGCCTCCAGACGCTCGGCGATGTCGAACAGCTTCATGCTGCCGGCGTCGCGCGACAGCCGCCGCGACACTTCCTTGATGATGTTGTTGCGCGGATCGGCGATGGTATAGACCGGGTGGCCGAAGCCGATCACGATCTCCTTGTTCTGCACGCGCCGCACGATGTCGGCCTCGGC
>JAYTTO010000008.1:0-2357 GCA_043744975.1 Betaproteobacteria bacterium
TGGTGCTCTGGCACGAGCAGGGCGAGGACATCAACCAGCGCATGCTGGCGTTGTCGACCTACCTCGGCCACGTCAAGGTCTCCAGCACCTACTGGTATCTCACCGGCGTGCCGGAGTTGATGGGCCTGCTCGGCCAGGCATTCGAGCGGTATGCCAGTCCCTGGGAGGATAACGATGAGTAAGCCGACCATCCCGCACACCTCGCCAAGCTTCTCAGCTCTGGTTCAGTCATTCTTCACTGAACACCTCACGCAGCAGCGCGCGATGAGCCCGCGAACGGTAGCGACGTACAGAGACGGGTTCGTGTTGTTCCTGGACTTCACTACCGTTCATCTGCACAAGCAGCCTACAACGATGAAGTTGCAGGACATCACGCCAGCGCTGATCCTGGCCTTCCTCGATCATCTGGAACACGACCGTGGAAACGCCGTGCGCACCCGCAATGCCCGGTTGGCGTCGCTGCGTGCGTTCATGAAGTTCGCCGGGCACCGCGACGTCGACTCACTGCATGTGGTCGAGCAGGCCCTGGGCGTGCCGATGAAGCGCTTCGAGCGGCCGATGCTCGGCTTCCTGACGCGTGAGGAGATGCTGGCGATCATCGGCAAGCCGGGATCGAGCTGGACCAGCCAGCGCGACCATCTGCTGCTGCACATGCTCTACAACACGGGCGCCAGGGTGTCGGAGATCATCGGCGTGCGGCTGTCCGACGTCGTGCTGGACGGCGCGTCCAGCGTGCACCTGCATGGCAAGGGGCGCAAGCAGCGCACGATGCCGCTGTGGCGCTCGACGGTGAAGGCCGTTCGGGCTTGGTTGAGGTTCAACCCAGAACTGCTCCCAGCATCGGCGCTGCTGCCCAACCGGGACGGGCACCCAATGACAAGAACCAACGTAGCGCAGCGACTCGCGCTGGCTGTGGCAACGGCAACTTCGGCGATGCCAAGCCTGCGTGATCGGCACATCTCTCCACACACCATCCGCCATACGACAGCCATGCATCTGCTGCAGTCCGGCGAGCCGATCGACGGCATCGCCCTGTGGCTCGGTCATGAGAGTCCGACCACCACGCATCAGTACACGCAGGCCAACCTGGCGATGAAGGAAAAGGCGCTGGCTCGGATGCAGGACCCCGGCACCGCCAGCCGGCGCTTCCGGGCATCGGACTCGCTGCTCGAGTTCCTGAACGGGCTGTGATTATGAGAAGTGCACGAGCGCATCGGATGGCCTGCGTACGAGGTGATCCGTGCTCTCGTCATCAAGGCACTCGCCATAACGAGGGTCTTCTCATAATGGCCGTTATGAAAAGCTTGGCATAACGGCCAGGAGCTGTCTGTCGTTAGCGGCGGCTACCCGGACCTCTGGTGTTCCCCTCGATGCGACAAGTGGCGGCTGGCTCAAATGCGCCAACGCAGACCGCACTGATCGCCACGGTGTTGGGGCCGCCAACCGGATCCTCCGGACTCACCTGCGCCGGGTCGCGCCGCAACCTGTTCGAACTCAGCGTCGCAACTCGCGCTGAAGCTCCTCGATGCCATCGAGCAGGCTGCAGAACTTCTCGCCGAAGGACGTGATGCGGTACTCCACGCGCGGCGGCATCTCGGCATAGCTGCACTTGTCAAGAATGCCGTAGCGCACTAGCTTGGCAAGACGCTCGTTGAGCACCTTCTTCGACAAGCCGTCAATGCTGTGCTCCAACGCCCCGGGCCGACAAATGCCGCGGCGCACTGCACCGATCACAGCCAGCGACCATTTGCAGCCCACGATGTCTTCGACCATGCGTGCCACGAGCGGGGCGTCCGGCGCATCGCTGGCATCGGTGGAGGCGGGGGGGCTGTCGTGCATAGGGTTTCTGGCCAGGCACCGGCGGGTACCTAGGGCACCGTTTGGTGCCTGCTGTTCAGGTCGATGGCGCGGTGATGCAATGCGGGACGGTGGCGATTTCGCTGCCCGAGTTCATCGTTGACATTGTAGGAGTGCCCCATGCGCCAGCTGCTCATCACCTTGCTCACCTGCGTGACTGCCTTGGCAGCCGCACCTGCGCTCAGCACCGACGCCCCGCCGGTGCCGTACCCCAAGGGCTACCGCCAGTGGACTCACGTCAAGAGCATGGTCATCCAGCCCGGTCACGCACTGTACGACAGCTTCGGCGGCATCCACCACCTGTACGCCAACAAGCTGGCCGAGAAGGGTTACGCCCGCGGCAAGTTCCCCGACGGCGCCGTGATTGCCTTCGATTTGCTGACGGCAACTTCGGCCGACAACACCGTGCAGGAAGGGCCGCGCAAGGTGTTGGGCGTGATGGTGAAGGACTCGCGCCGCTACAAGGACACCGGCGGTTGGGGTTTCGAGGGCTTCAAGGG
>JAYTTO010000009.1:0-7427 GCA_043744975.1 Betaproteobacteria bacterium
TGCTCCTGCACGTGTTCGGCCTGTCCGCCTGGTGGCTCGTGGTGTTGTGCCTGCTCGGCGTCTACTGGCTGTACCACCGCATCGAAGCCCCCGGCAGCATCGACCGCCGCCCGGCCTGGATCGCGGTCGGCGGATTCACGATGCTGCTGCTGGCCTCCGCCAGCATCGAGGCGCTGCGGCTGTCGTCGTTGACTTTGGATCTGCCCGGTGCACCCGGTGGCCTGCTCGGGGAAGTGGTCTCGCACGGCCTGCACGTGGCGCTCGGTTTCACCGGCGCGACGCTGGCGCTGGTGACCGCCGCCGCCATCGGCTTCTCGCTGTTCACGGGCACGTCCTGGCTCTCGGTATCCGAACGCATCGGCAGCGGCATCGAGGCGGCGTGGGCCGCGGTCACGCGGCGCATCGACGAGCGGCGCGACCGCAAGCTGGGCGCAGCGGCGCAGCAGCAGCGTGAGGACGTGGTCGAGGTGGTGCGCGGGCGCTTCGATGTCGAGGAACGCGAGCCGGTCCGTATCGAGTCGCCGGTGATGGAAATCCCGAAGTCCAGGCGCGTGGCACAGGAGAAGCAGAAGCCGCTGTTCGAGGATCTGCCCGATTCGCCGCTGCCACCGCTGCAGTTGCTGGATGAAGCCGGCCCGATGGTCGAGCAGATGTCGACCGACACGCTCGAATTCACCTCGCGCCTGATCGAGAAGAAGCTGCTCGATTTCGGCATCGAGGTGAAGGTGGTGGCGGCCCAGCCCGGTCCGGTGATCACGCGCTACGAGATCGAGCCGGCCACCGGCGTCAAGGGCAGCCAGATCGTCAACCTGGTGAAGGACCTCGCCCGCGCGTTCTCCGTCATCAGCATTCGCGTGGTCGAGACCATCCCGGGCAAGTCGTGCATGGGGCTGGAGATCCCGAACCCGAAGCGCCAGGTGGTGCGGCTGCACGAGATCGTGTCGTCCAAGGTGTACGCCGATCTCGCCTCGCCGCTCACCATCGCCATGGGCAAGGACATCGCCGGCAAGCCGGTCTGCGCCGATCTCGCGAAGATGCCGCACGTGCTGGTGGCCGGCACGACCGGGTCGGGCAAGTCGGTCGCGATCAACGCGATGATCCTGTCGCTGCTCTACAAGGCCACGCCGAACGAGGTCAGGCTGATCCTGGTCGATCCGAAGATGCTCGAACTCTCGGTCTACGAGGGCATCCCGCATCTGCTCGCGCCGGTCGTGGTCGACATGAAGCAGGCGGCCTATGCGCTCACCTGGTGCGTGGCCGAGATGGAGCGGCGCTACAAGCTGATGTCGAGCCTCGGCGTGCGCAACCTCTCCGGCTTCAACCAGAAGCTCAGGGATGCCGAGAAGGCCGGCAACCCGATCACCAATCCGTTTACCATCACGCCGGAAGCGCCCGAGCCGTTGTCCGAGCTGCCGATGATCGTGGTCGTGATCGACGAGTTGGCCGATCTCATGATGGTGGTCGGCAAGAAGGTCGAGGAGTTGATCGCGCGGCTCGCGCAGAAGGCGCGGGCGGCCGGCATCCACCTGGTGCTCGCCACCCAGCGCCCGTCGGTGGATGTGATCACCGGCCTCATCAAGGCCAACATCCCGACCCGGGTCGCGTTCCAGGTGTCGTCGAAGATCGATTCGCGCACCATCCTCGACCAGATGGGTGCCGAGGCGCTGCTCGGCCAGGGCGACATGCTCTACCTGCCGCCCGGCACCGGCTTCCCGGTGCGGGTGCACGGCGCCTATGTCGGTGACGACGAAGTGCATCGCGTGGTCGAATACCTCAAGTCGCGCGGCCAGCCGCAATACATCGAGGGCATGCTTGACGCGGGCGAGGCGGAGGAGGGCGGCGAGGGTGGAGCGGCCGGCGGTGCGGCGGGCGGCGAGTCCGACGCGCTGTACGACGAGGCGGTGGCGATCGTCCTCAAGAACCGCCGGGCGTCGATCTCGCTGGTGCAGCGGCACCTCCGGATCGGCTATAACCGCGCGGCGCGGTTGATCGAGCAGATGGAACGTAGCGGGCTGGTGTCGTCGATGGCGACCAATGGCAATCGAGAAATCCTGGTGCCGGCAAGGAGCGAATGATGAGAGGCAGGCGGGCGGTTCTGGTGTTGGTGTTGTGCAGCGTGGCGTCCTGGGCGGATGCGGCAGGCGTCACGGGCGTCGAGCGGCTGAAGGCATTCATCGCCGAGGTGAAATCGGCGCGCGCCGATTTCATCCAGACGGTGCTCGACGGCGGCGGCAAGACCGTGTCGCTCTCCAGCGGCAGCTTTACCTTCGCGCGGCCGGGCAAGTTCCGCTGGCTCTACACCAAGCCCTATGAGCAGTTGATCGTCGGCGACGGCGCCAAGGTGTGGGTGTTCGACAAGGACCTGAACCAGGTGACGGTCAAGGCCCTCGGCGATTTGCTCGGGTCCAGCCCGGCCGCATTGCTGGCGGGTTCCAACGACCTTGATCGCGCCTACGGCTTCGCCCCGTTCGTCAAGGGCGACGGCCTCGACTGGGTCGAGGCGACGCCGACCGATCCCGACAGCCAGTTCGAGAAGATGCGCCTCGGTTTCCGCAAGGCGAATCCGGAAGTCATGGAACTGCTCGACCGTCTCGGCCAGACCACCGTGATCCGCTTCACCCGGCTCGACCGTAATCCGAAGCTCGCGCCCGACCTGTTCCGCTTCACGCCGCCCAAGGGCGCCGACGTGGTCGGCGACCAGTAGCGGGCGAGCCCGCGGCGGCGGTCCGACCCATCGGCGTGAGCATGGCGCGATGAACCAGCCGGTCGAGAGCATGGCGTCGAGCCACGTCCCGCTGGCAGAACGGTTGCGGCCGCAGCGGCTCGACGACGTGGTCGGGCAGGCACATCTGGTCGGTCCGGGAAAGCCGCTGCGCTTGGCCGTCGAGTCGGGGCGCGCGCACTCGATGATCCTCTGGGGGCCGCCGGGCGTGGGCAAGACCACGTTGGCGCGGGTTCTGGCGGGCGCGTTCGATGCCGGGTTCATCGCGCTCTCGGCGGTGTTCGCCGGCGTCAAGGACATCCGCGAAGCCATGGTCCGCGCGCAGGAAACGCGCGACAAGGCCGACCGGCACACCATCCTGTTCGTCGACGAGGTGCATCGTTTCAATAAGGCGCAGCAGGATGCCTTCCTGCCGTTCGTGGAGCAGGGCGTCGTCACCTTCATCGGTGCCACCACCGAGAACCCGTCGTTCGAGGTCAACAGCGCCTTGCTGTCGCGCGCCGCCGTGTACGTGCTCAACCCCTTGTCGGTCGACGAGCTCGGCACCCTGTTCGAGCACGCGCGCGCGGTCGCGCTGCAGGGGCTCGCGTTCAGCGATGGCGCGAAGGCGGTGCTGGTGGGCGTTGCCGACGGCGATGCGCGCCGGCTCCTGAACATGCTCGAAACGTTGCGTGCCGCGGCTGGCGCCGCCCATCGCGACCTGATCGACGAAGCGTTCCTGGAAGCGACACTCGCCCAGAACCTGCGGCGCTTCGACAAGGGCGGCGACGCCTTCTACGACCAGATCTCGGCGCTGCACAAGTCGGTGCGCGGGTCGAGTCCGGATGCCGCGCTCTACTGGCTGTGCCGGATGCTCGACGGCGGCGCCGATCCGCTCTATCTCGCACGGCGCGTGGTGCGCATGGCGATCGAGGACATCGGCCTGGCCGATCCCCGCGCGCTGCCGATGGCGCTCGATGCCTGCGCCACCTACGAGCGACTGGGAACCCCAGAAGGCGAACTCGCCATCGCCCAGGCGGTGATCTACCTGGCCTGCGCGGCCAAGAGCAATGCCGGCTATGTCGCCTATAATTCGGCGCGCGAGTTTGTCCGGCGCGAAGGGTCGCACGCGGTGCCGGTGCACCTGCGCAACGCGCCGACCAGGCTCATGAAGCAACTGGGCTTCGGCCGCGAATACCGTTACGCCCATGACGAGCCCGAGGCCTACGCCGCCGGCGAGAGCTATTTTCCCGACGCCATCGACCCGCCGCACTTCTATCAACCCACGCCCCGCGGTCTCGAAGGCCGGATCGCCGAGAAGCTCGCGCACTTGCGCAGCCTCGACGCTGCGGCGCGCAAGACCCGCAAGTAGCCGCACCTCCGCCCATGATCGATATCCAGTTGCTCCGCCACGACATCGCCGCCGTCGCCGCACGGCTCGCGATGCGCGGCTTTCGTCTCGACACCGCGGACTTCGAGCGCCTCGAAGCCGAGCGCAAGCAGATCCAGTCCCGCACCCAGGAGCTGCAGGCCAAGCGCAACGCGGCTTCCAAGGCCATTGGCGGGGCCAAGTCCCGGGGCGAGGATGCGACGCAACTGCTCGCCGACGTCGCCGGCCTCGGTGACGAGCTGGCGGCATGCGAAGCCCGGCTCGAGACGGTGCAGAAAGCCCTGTCCGACCTGTTGATGGGCGTACCCAACGTGCCGCACGAGAGCGTGCCGCCGGGCCGGTCGGCCGACGACAATGTCGAAGTGCGCCGGATCGGGTCGCCGCGCGGCTTCGATTTTCCGGCGCGGGATCATGTCGACATCGGCGAGAGCCTCGGGCTGATCGACTTCGTCACCGCGGCGAAGATCGCGGGCGCGCGCTTCACGCTGTTGAAGGGCGGCGTCGCGCGTCTGCACCGCGCCATCGCGCAGTTCATGCTCGACACTCATACGCAGGAGCATGGCTATACCGAGGTTTACGTGCCCTACCTGGTCAACGCGAAGAGCCTCGAAGGCACCGGGCAACTACCGAAGTTCGAGGAAGACCTGTTCGGGGTTCCGCGCGGCGACGAGGCGAAGCTGTATCTGATCCCCACCGCCGAGGTGCCGGTGACCAACATCGTGCGCGACGAGATCGTGGCGCTCGAAGCGCTGCCGCTCAAGTTCGTGTGCCATTCGCCGTGCTTCCGCAGCGAGGCGGGGTCGTACGGCAAGGACACGCGCGGCATGATCCGCCAGCACCAGTTCGACAAGGTCGAACTGGTGCAGATCGTTCATCCGGACCAGTCGCACGCGGCGCTCGAAGCGCTGACCGGTCATGCCGAGACCATCCTGCGCCGGCTCGATCTGCCCTACCGCACCGTGACGTTGTGCGCCGGCGACATGGGTTTCTCGGCGGCCAAGACCTACGACATCGAAGTGTGGCTACCGGGGCAGAACGCCTATCGCGAGATCTCCTCGTGCTCGAACTTCGAGTCGTTCCAGGCGCGGCGCATGCAGGCGCGCTTCCGCAATGCCAAGGGCCGGCCTGAAGTCGTGCACACGATCAACGGCTCCGGCCTCGCGGTCGGCCGCACGCTGGTGGCGATCCTGGAGAACTACCAGAACGCCGACGGCAGCGTGACCGTGCCCGAAGCGCTGCGTCCGTACGTCGGCGGGGTGACCCGGATCGACCGCCCGGGCTGACCGACCGTCTCGTCCACCCGGCGCCGGGCAGGCGCAGATGTCGCTGCATCACCGCGTGGCATTGGGTATTAGCTAGTAACCAATGGTGATTTCCCTCGTTGTCCGGCGCCGGCTATTGTCGATGGCATGCGGTGCATTCTGCCGAATGCACTACCGTCCATATCGTTTCGAGGAAATCGTTCATGACTCGCATTCATCCGGTAGATGTTGACGTCGCCGACCCCCATGTCCAGGGCCTGTTTCAGCAGGTCAGGCAGGCCACCGGCGGTGCCGTCCCGAATTTCTTTCGCAATGCCGCAGTCGCGCCGGCTGTGCTCGAAGGCTATCTCGGCGCCTCGGGCGCACTCGCCAAGGGCAAGTTGTCGGCCGCCCTGCGCGAAGAGATCGCGCTTGCCGTCGCCGAGGCCAACCACTGCGACTATTGCCTGTCCGCCCATTCCTACGTGGCCGACTCGCTGAAGCTCGACGCGGCTGAACGCAGCCGTGCCTGCGGCTTCCAGTCGAGCGACGCCAAACGCGCTGCCGCGCTGACCTTTGCCCGCGAGGTATTCGAACGGCGCGGTCATGTCTCCGATGCTGTTTTCGCCGCGGTTCGCGCTGCCGGCTACAGCGAAGGCGAGGTGCTCGAGATCGTCGCGGTGGTGGCGATCAACATCCTCACCAACTACCTCAACGACGTGTCGCGCATCGACGTCGATTTTCCGCTGGTGCAGGCCGGGCAACTGGTGCAGGCAGGGCTGCTGGCGCAGGCTGCATAGCGTTCCGATCGTCACGTCGCGGCGGTCGATCGCCGATGGCTGCCAGGCTCGGCGGCGCTGGCGGCTATCGTGCAGCGTATCCAGGATCGCGGCGCGACTGCCACGGTCAAGTTCGTCGAAACCGCAGAGGTACTCGACGCCGCTCGGGCGGCCGGCGCCGACCTGGTCCAGGGCTATTACGTTGGCCAGCCGTTGCCGGCGCCGGAAATCGCCCGGCTGACGCAGCCCGACGTCGCCTGAGCGGATTTCCCGTCGCGGATGCGGCGGGCCGACGAGCGCAACCAGGCCTGCCGTCGCCATCGGATTTGCGACGGTGTACGTTCCGCGCCCCCTGCTGGGTTACGCTTGGCGTTTTCAACGCGGACCGACCATGAACGCCGATTCCCTTCGCGCCATCCAGGCGCCCCTCAAGGACCAGTACCGTGCCGATCCGGGCGCGGCCGTCATCACGCTGCGCGCGCAAGGCACGCTTGGCACCGAGGCGATCTCCTGCAAGGTCGAGACCGGCAAGGCCCTGGTCGAGGCCGGCCTGCATCCTGCCTCTGGCGGCGACGGCAGCTTCGCGTGTTCCGGCGACATGCTGCTGGAGGCGCTGGTCGCCTGCGCCGGCGTCACCCTGAACGCAGTGGCCACGGCGATCGGCATCGACATCCGCGGCGGCACCGTGAAGGCCGAGGGCGATCTCGATTTCCGCGGCACGCTCGGTGTCGACAAACAGGCTGCCGTGGGCTTCAAGGATATTCGGCTCAGCTTCGACATCGACACCGATGCGACGCCCGAACAACGCGCCAACCTGCTGCGGCTTACCGAACGCTACTGCGTGATCCTGCAGACGCTGCGGCAGCCGCCGGTCGTTGAGGCGGTGTTCGCCGCCTGAAGACACGGTTTCGATCCGATGCTCGACCGCGTCGGATCGGGTTTCACGCGCCGGCGGTCGGTACCGCCGGCACCGCCGCCGCCGCGATCTGTTCCTCGATCGCGGCGCGCGTCAGGTGCGGCGCGAACATCTCGATGAAGTCGTACACATAGCCGCGCAAATAGGCGCTGCGCCGCACCGCGATGCGGGTGACGTTGGGCGCGAACAGATGGCTCGCGTCGATGGCCCTGACGGTGCGATCGCGCTTCGGATCGAAGGCCATGTTGGCGATGATCCCGATGCCCAATCCCAGTTCGACGTAGGTCTTGATCACGTCCGCGTCCATGGCGGTGAGCACGATGTCCGGGGTCAGACCCTTCGCTTCGAACGCCTTGTTCATGGTCGAGCGGCCGGTGAACGCCGGGTCGTAGGTGATGAT
>JAYTTO010000010.1:0-3862 GCA_043744975.1 Betaproteobacteria bacterium
GAGTGCGCTGCCCAGTTGACCCGCCATGCCAAGGCGACCGGCACGGTCTTGCTGCTCGTGGGTCATGTGACCAAGGACGGCACGCTCGCGGGGCCGCGCGTGCTCGAGCACATGGTCGACTGCGTGCTGTACTTCGAAGGCGATACCCACTCGAGCTTCCGGCTGGTGCGGGCCATCAAGAACCGCTTCGGCGCCGTCAACGAACTCGGTGTCTTTGCGATGACCGAGCGCGGCCTGCGCGGCGTGTCGAATCCCTCGGCCCTGTTCCTGTCGCAGCACGGTGAGAGCGTGCCCGGCGCCTGCGTCATGGTGACCCAGGAGGGGACCCGGCCGCTGCTGGTGGAGATCCAGGCGCTGGTCGATACGGCGCACGCGCCGAATCCGCGGCGTCTGTCGGTGGGCCTCGAACCGAACCGCCTCGCGATGCTACTCGCCGTGCTGCACCGCCATGCCGGGATCGCGGTGTTCGACCAGGATGTATTCGTCAATGCCGTGGGGGGCGTGCGCATCGACGAACCCGCGGCCGACCTGCCGGTGCTGCTCGCGATCGTATCCTCGCTGCGCGACCAGGCATTGCCGGAGAAGCTGGTCGCTTTTGGCGAGATCGGCCTCGCCGGCGAGATCCGCCCGGTGCAGCGCGGTCAGGAGCGCCTGCGCGAAGCCGCTAAACTCGGCTTCACGCGCGCCATCGTGCCGCGCGCGAACCAGCCCAAGACGCCCATCGAGGGCATTGAAACCATCGCGGTTGAACGCGTCGCCGATGCGGTCGCTGCCGCCCGCCAATGACCCCCCCCAGCCTTCCTTCGGTCGGCCCCCCCAATGGGGGCCACAGGGCGCTTCGGAGCGGCCGGGCGCGCCCTGTGTCCCTTCGCTTGATGCCGCAGCCCCAGCCTTCCTGCGGCGCACGCCGTTTCCTTTGCGATCGACAATCCATCTCCAAGAGTGTCCACGATGAACGCTGCCGATCCCAACGATCCCATTCTCGCTCCGAACGCGGCCAACCACGTCGCGCTCACGCCAGTCTCGTTTCTGGCGCGGGCCGCGGAGGTGTTCCCGGACCGGATCGCCGCCATTCACGGCGACTGGCGCCTCACCTGGCGCGACATCGATACGCGTAGCCGGCGGCTGGCCTCCGCACTCGCGGCCCGCGGTATCGGGCGCGGCGACATGGTGGCGGTGATGGCGGCCAACACGCCGCAGATGATCGAGGCGCACTTCGGCATTCCGATGATCGGTGCCGTGCTCAACGCGCTCAACACGCGGCTCGATGCCGAAGCCATCGCGTTCCAGTTGCAGCACGGAGGGGCACGGGTGCTGCTGGCCGATCGGGAGTTCTCGCCGGTGATCTCGGCGGCGTTGTCCGGTCTGGATGAGCGGCCTTACGTCGTCGACATCGACGACGCGCTGGCGATCGGTGGTGAGCTCATCGGCGAGACCGACTACGAGAGCTTCATCGCCGGCGGCGATGCGGCCTTTGCACCGCCAGCGTTGCGCGACGAGTGGGATGCGATCGCGCTGTCGTACACGTCGGGGACGACCGGCAATCCGAAAGGCGTGGTCACCCATCACCGCGGTGCGTATCTCAATGCGGTGGGCAACGCCGTCACCTGGGCGATGCCGCATTTCCCGGTCTACCTTTGGACCCTGCCGATGTTCCACTGCAACGGCTGGTGCTTTCCGTGGACGCTGGCACTGATGGCCGGCACCAATGTGTGCCTCCGACGGGTGGAGGCGAAGGCGGTCCTCGACGCGATCCGCATACATCGCGTGACGCACTACTGCGGCGCGCCGATCGTGCATTCGATGCTGATCAACGCCCCCGACGAGTGGAGACGCGGCATCGATCACAAGGTGTGCGGACTGGTCGCGGCGGCGTCACCGCCGGCGTCGATGATCGAAGGCATGGAGCGGATGGGGTTCGATATTACCCACGTCTACGGGCTGACCGAGGTGTACGGTCCCGCCGCGGTCTGCGCGAAATCGCCGGACTGGGACGGGCTGCCGCTGGCGGACCGGGTCCGGCGCAACGCCCGCCAGGGCGTGCGGTATCCCTTGCAGGAAGGGATGACCGTCCTCGATCCGGCGACGATGCTGCCGGTGCCGCGCGACGGCCAGACCATGGGCGAGATCTGCTTCCGCGGCAACATCGTCATGAAGGGCTACCTGGGCAACCCGCAGGCCACCGCGGAGAGCTTTGCCGGCGGCTGGTATCACACCGGCGATCTGGCCGTGATCCATCCCGACGGTTATGCCCAGATCCGCGACCGGTCGAAGGACATCATCATCTCGGGCGGCGAGAACATCTCGTCGATCGAGGTCGAGGACGTCCTCTACCGGCATCCCGCAGTGCTGGATGCCGCCGTCGTCGCGCGGCCGGATCCGAAGTGGGGTGAGACGCCGTGCGCCTTCGTCACTCTGCGCGATGGCGCCGCGGTCACCACCGAGGAATTGATCGCGTTCTGCCGTGCCCGGATGGCTCACTTCAAGGCGCCGCGCAGCATCGTGTTCGGCCCGCTCGCCAAGACCTCGACCGGCAAGGTGCAGAAGAACCTGCTGCGCGAACGCCTGAAGGCGCTGTAGCCGCGTGGTGTGAACGCTGGAACCAATGAACGCCGCAACCAATGAACGCCGCAACCATGGGAAAATTTTCTGGCCTGGGCTAGAATGCGCGGTTTGGCAACACTCCCGGGCCGTTCTGGCTCCCGCAAAAATGAAAGTTCTCGTACCCGTCAAGCGCGTCGTCGACTACAACGTCAAGGTGCGCGTCAAGTCTGACGGCTCCGGCGTCGAAACCGCGAACGTGAAGATGTCGATGAATCCGTTCGACGAGATCGCCGTCGAGGAGGCCGTCAAGCTCAAGGAAGCCGGCATCGTCACCGAGATCGTGGTGATCTCGGTCGGCACGGCGCAATGCCAGGAGACGCTGCGCACGGCACTGGCGATCGGCGCCGACCGCGCCATCCTGGTGGAGACGCCGCTGGAAACCCAGCCGCTGGGCGTTGCCAAGGTGCTCGCGGCGGTGGTGCGGAAGGAGCAGCCCGGTCTCGTGATCATGGGCAAGCAGGCCATCGACGACGATGCCAACCAGACCGGGCAGATGCTGGCAGCGCTGCTCGGCTGGGCGCAGGCGACCTTCGCGTCCAAGGTGACGATCGAGGGTGACACGGCGCGGGTGACCCGCGAGGTCGACGGCGGCCTCGAGACGCTGGCGGTGAAGATGCCGGCAGTGATCACCGTCGACCTGCGGTTGAACGAGCCGCGCTACGTGACCTTGCCAAACATCATGAAGGCCAAGAAGAAGCCGCTCGAGACGCTGACGCCGGATGTGCTCGGCGCGGATTTCGCGCCGCGCCTGCGCACTCTCAAGGTCGTGGAACCGGGTAAGCGCGGGTTGGGCAGGCAGCTCGCGACCATCGCCGACCTCGTCGACAAACTCAAGAACGAAGCGAAGGTGCTCTCGAGATGACAACCCCCCCAGGCTCTCTGCGTTCGCTACCCCCCACCGGGGGGCCAGCACCCTCGGGAACGGCCCGGCGGGTGCTGTCGACAACCCCCCCAGGCTCTCTGCGTTCGCTACCCCCCATCGGGGGGCCAGCACCCTTGGGATCGGCCCGGCGGGTGCTGTCGTGAGCATCCTGATCCTGGCGGAACACGATAACCAGTCGCTCAAGGCGGCAGTCCTCAACACGGTTGCGGCGGCAACCCGCATCGGCGGCGACATCACGATCCTGGTGGCCGGACAGGGTTGTGGCCCGGTGGCCACCCAGGCGGCGGCCATCGCCGGTGTCGGCAAGGTGCTGGTGGCGGAGGCGCCCGGCTACCGTGACCAGACGGCCGAGAACATCGCGGCGCTCCTGGTCTC
>JAYTTO010000011.1:0-1669 GCA_043744975.1 Betaproteobacteria bacterium
ATCCTGCTGCACGACAAGAAAATCAGCTCGATCCGCGAACTGCTGCCGCTGCTGGAACTGGTGGCGAAGTCCGGCAAGCCGCTGCTGATCGTCGCCGAGGAAGTCGAAGGCGAGGCTCTCGCGACCCTGGTGGTGAACAACATCCGCGGCATCCTCAAGACGGTTGCCGTCAAGGCGCCGGGCTTCGGCGACCGCCGCAAGGCGATGCTGGAGGACATGGCGGTTCTGACCGGCGGCACGGTGATCAGCGAGGAGCTGGGCCAGAAGCTGGAGAACGTCACGCTCAAGGACCTGGGCAAGGCGAAGAAGATCGAGGCAGGCAAGGAAAACACCACCATCATCGACGGCGCCGGCGTCAAGAAAGACATCGAAGGCCGCGTCAAGATGATCCGCGTACAGATCGACGAAGCGACCAGCGACTACGATCGCGAGAAGCTCCAGGAGCGCGTGGCCAAGCTGGCCGGCGGGGTGGCGCTGATCAAGGTGGGCGCCGCGACCGAAGTCGAGATGAAGGAAAAGAAAGCGCGCGTCGAAGATGCGTTGCACGCGACCCGTGCCGCGGTCGAGGAAGGTGTGGTCCCGGGCGGTGGCGTGGCGTACCTGCGCGCGCGCAGGGCGCTCGAAGGCAAGATGAAGGTCGCCAACGACGACCAGCAGGCGGGCATCAAAATCGTGATGCGTGCACTGGAAGAGCCGATGCGCCAGATCGTGGCGAACTCCGGCGCCGAACCCTCCGTCGTCCTGAACAAGGTCGCCGAAGGCAAGGGCGTGAACTACGGCTACAACGCGCAGACCGACGAATTCGGCGACCTGGTCGAAATGGGCGTCATTGATCCGACCAAGGTGGTGCGCTTTGCGCTGCAGAACGCGGCGTCGGTTGCCAGCCTGATGCTCACCACCGACGCGATGGTCGCGGAACTGGTGGAAGAGAAGAAGGGCGGCGCTGGCGGCCATGACCACGGCGGTATGGGTGGCATGGGCGGCATGGGCGGGATGGACATGTAACTCGGCGTCAGCCGAGTTATCCTCGCGAAAGCGGGGATCCAGGTTTTACGGAAAGGGGCGCTTCGGCGCCCCTTTTTTTTGTAATACACTCACCGCTGGGGAGGGAGCAATGCGGATACTCGTCGCGGAGGACGATGCGATCCTGGCCGACGGACTGACGCGCACGCTGCGCCAGTCGGGCTACGCGGTCGACTGGGTCAAGACCGGCATCGAAGCCGACAGCGCGCTGGATGCCAACGACTTCGACCTCCTGATCCTCGACATCGGCCTGCCGAAGAAATCCGGCCTCGAAGTGCTGCGCCGCCTGCGCGGGCGCGATTCGCGCACGCCGGTGCTGATCCTCACCGCGCTCGACGGCGTCAACGATCGGGTGAGGGGTCTTGATGCAGGCGCCGACGACTACATGCCCAAGCCCTTCGAGCTCGTCGAACTCGAAGCGCGCGTGCGTGCGCTCACGCGCCGCGGCATGGCGGGCGGCCCGACGCTGCTCAAGCACGGCCCGCTCACCTACGACCAGGTCGGGCGCACCGCGCAGTTGAACGGCGATGCGGTCGAACTTTCGGCACGCGAAGTGAGCCTGCTGGAGATCTTCCTGCAGCGCGCCGGGCGGCTGGTCTCCAAGGACCAGCTCGTCGGCCACCTCTGCGAATGGGGCGAAGAGGTC
>JAYTTO010000012.1:0-10359 GCA_043744975.1 Betaproteobacteria bacterium
CCCCGGCTTGCGGTCGCCGCTGCCGTTGAAGATGACGTCGTCCATCGTCTCGCCGCGCAGGTGCTTGGCGGAGGACTCGCCGAGCACCCAGCGGATCGCATCGATGACATTCGACTTGCCGCAGCCGTTCGGTCCGACGACCCCGATGAGGCGCCCCGGCAGCGGAATATGGGTGGGATCGACGAACGACTTGAAGCCAGCGAGCTTGATGTGTGTGAGGCGCACGGGCTGGCCCGGATTAAAAGTGCGAACAGCAAACGAAGGCCTTTGAAAACAAACGCCTGGGGTCGTTTCCGAGCCAGGCGGAGGCTGTTTCCAGCGACTATGAGTGTAACCGATTTGACTTGCTTCGCTGCTCCCGGACAGCACATGTGGCTGGCCGGGGCGCCCCGCCGACTCCTATAATTCGACGTTTTTCCACAAGGCGCGACGCGCCACCATGAACCCCGACCTCGCCCGCCTCCAGCCCTACCCGTTCCAGAAGCTCTCGCGGCTGGTTGCCGACATCGTCCCGAACCGCGAACTGGCACCGATCAACCTGTCGATCGGTGAACCCAAGCACGCAACGCCGCCGTTCATCCTCGACAGTCTGACCAGCCACCGTGGCGGCATCGCGGCGTATCCGGCGACCCTCGGGAGCGCGTCGCTGCGGGCCACCATCGCGGGCTGGCTGACACGGCGGTACCGAATTCCCGCCCTGGATCCGGCGACCGAGGTCCTGCCGGTGAACGGCAGCCGCGAAGCGCTGTTCGCCTTCGCACAGACCGTGGTCGATCGCACCCGGCCCGATCCCGTGGTGGTGATGCCGAACCCGTTCTATCAGATCTACGAAGGTGCGGCGCTGCTGGGCGGCGCCCGGCCCGTATTCGTGAACCAGTCGCCCGAGCGCGGCTTCACCTGCGATTTCGGCGCATTGCCGACGGGCGTGCTGGCGACAACCCAACTGGTCTATGTCTGTTCGCCGGGCAATCCCACCGGGCGCGTCATGACGCTGGACGAATGGCGCGACCTGTTCGCCTTGTCTGACCGCTACGGGTTCGTGATCGCGGCCGACGAGTGCTACTCGGAGATCTACTTCGATGAAGCGTCGCCCCCGCTCGGCGCGCTCGAAGCCGCACACCGCCTCGGTCGTACCGGTTATCCGCGCCTGGTCGTGTTCGGCAGCCTGTCGAAACGGTCGAGCGTACCGGGCATGCGCTCCGGCTACGTCGCCGGCGATCGCGAGCTGATCGCCGCCTTCCTGCTCTATCGCACGTATCACGGCAGCGCGATGAGTCCCGCGGTCCAGGCCGCGAGCGAGGCCGCCTGGAACGACGAGACTCACGTGATCGAGAACCGCCGCCTGTATCGCGAGAAGTTCGAGCGCGTGATCGGCGTGCTGTCGCGGGCGACGCACGTGACGCTGCCCGACGCCGCCTTCTATCTCTGGCTGCAGGTCGGGGGGGACGACCTCGCCTTCACCCGCGGCCTGCTCGAACGCTGTAATGTCGCGGTCGTCGCCGGCAGCTATCTGGGCCGCGCTGCCGATGGCGTAAACCCCGGCGCAGGGTTCGTGCGTATTGCCCTGGTCGCGCCGGTCGGCGACTGCACCGAAGCGGCCGGGCGCATCGCCGGTTTCATTTCCCAACGCTCCACACACCACTGATGACCACTTCCTCGACTTCCGATCTGCAAACCACCATCGACGCCGCGTGGGAAGACCGCGCGAATCTTTCGCCTGCCACTGCACCGGCACCCGTACGCAAAGCAGTGGCCGCTGTCGTGGCCGGCCTCGACAGCGGCGCCCTGCGCGTCGCGGAAAAGCTCGATGGCGACTGGGTCACCCACCAGTGGATCAAGAAGGCGGTGCTGCTGTCGTTCCGCCTCGAAGACAACGCGGTGATCCGCGACGGCTACACCAACTACTTCGACAAGGTGGACCCGAAGTTCGCCGCCTACGGCGACGCCGACTTCCGCGCCGGCGGGTTCCGGGTAGTGCCACCGGCGGCGGTGCGCCGCGGCTGCTTCATCGCCCGCAACGTCGTGCTGATGCCGTCGTACGTCAACATCGGCGCCTACGTCGACGAAGGCACCATGGTCGACACCTGGGCGACCGTGGGTTCCTGCGCGCAGATCGGCAAGAACGTCCACCTCTCCGGCGGCGTGGGTATCGGCGGTGTGCTCGAACCGATCCAGGCCAACCCCACGATCATCGAGGACAACTGCTTTATCGGCGCGCGCTCCGAGGTGGTCGAGGGCGTGGTGGTCGGGGCCGGCTCGGTCATTTCGATGGGCGTCTACCTCGGCCAGAGCACCCGCATCTACAACCGGGCGACCGGGGAGATCTCGTACGGTCGGATCCCGCCGGGTTCGGTGGTCGTGTCGGGCAATTTGCCCTCGGCCGATGGCAAGTACAGTCTCTACTGCGCGGTCATCGTCAAGCAGGTCGATGCCGGAACGCGGGCGAAGACGAGTATCAATGATTTGCTCCGTGGAGATTGAGAGCGGGGTGGGCGGTACGCCACGCATCTGCGGGCTTCTACAGGAGCCTTCCCACGAACGAGGGGAGTTCCGGTTCGTCTGGCGGTAGATTTGGTGATCTCGGGTGAAACACCTTGCCCACGATCATTCTTACCAAAGCCTTCCCACGAACGAGGGGAGTCCCCCTCGTAGCTCCCCCGTGGGATGGGTGCGCTATCTTCTGTCGAACAGACATGCTTTTGGTATTCAGTTCCGCGATGGCCGCGAAGCGGCGGATGCGCGATGATTAGAGGTGGGATGCCAGCCGCGGCAACCCTGCGCGTGACCGTCCCGAGGAGATCGCCAGCATGTTCCTGAGTCCCCTGTTCAAGCTCATGGCCGAGAAGCAGGCCTCCGACCTCTTCATCTCGGTCGGCGCGCCGATCTCGATCAAGATTCTCGGCAACATCATGCCGGTCAACCAGCAGGTCATGGACGGCGAGACCGTGCGCAAGATCGCGTACGAGATGATGAGTCCGGTCGAGACGGCGGAATTCGAAGAAACCCACGAGATGAATTTCTCGTTCCCGGTGCCGGAAGTGGGGCGTTTCCGGGTCAACGTGTTCCGGCAGCGCGGCAGCGTGGCCCTGGTTATCCGCTACCTGAAAAGCGGCACCGCCGGCATGGAAAAGCTGCGTCTCCCGCCGGTACTGAAGGACCTTGTCATGGAAAAGCGCGGCCTCATTCTGGTCGTCGGCTCCACCGGCTCGGGCAAGTCGACCACGCTGGCAGCGATGGTCGAGCATCGCAACAACACCCGCTCCGGCCACATTCTCACCATCGAGGATCCGATCGAGTTCGTCTACCGCAACAACAAGTGCGTGATCAATCAGCGCGAGGTCGGGCAGGACACCCACTCTTACGAGAATGCGCTGGTCAACGCCATGCGCGAGGCGCCGGACCTGCTGATGATCGGCGAGGTGCGCGACCGGCAGACGCTGCAGCACGCGATGTTGTATGCCCAGACCGGCCACCTGTGCATGACCACCCTGCATGCCAACAACAGCTATCACGCCCTCGGCCGGATCATCAATTTCTTCCCGTTCGAGGCCCGGGACGGCCTGCTGAACGACCTGTCGACCACCCTCCGCTGCATCATCTCCCAGCGTCTGGTGAAGGCGATCGACGGGTCGCTCGTGGCGGCCGTGGAAGTCATGTTGAACAGCAAGCACGTAGCCGACCTGATCAAGAAGGGCGAGATCGACCAGATGAAGGACGCCATGGAGCAGGCGCTGTCTCCGGGCTCGGAGACGTTCGAGCAGGCGCTCTTCAAGCTCTACAGCCTGGGCCTGATCTCGAAGGACGAAGCTCTGCGCAACTCGGACTCGGCGACCAACCTGTCGTGGCTGCTGAACAACGCTGCGCAGAAGCCCGGTTCAAAGCCCGGCGACATGCCCCGGCCGCAAGCACGCGCCGAGCCCCTCCAGTCCGGTCCGTTCGGCGATCTGAAGCTCAATGTCGACAGTCTGGATTGACCCAGCGGTTTCGGAAGCCACGATAGCGCTCACCATGGCGCTGATCGCCTGCCGCTCCGTCACGCCCGAGGACGGCGGTTGCCAGGCCCTCATTGCCGCCCGCCTGGAGAACCTCGGTTTCCGGATCGAGCACCTGCGCTTCGGCAAAGTCGACAACCTGTGGGCGCGTCTCGGCACCGAGTCGCCGCTGGTGTGCTTCGCCGGACACACGGATGTCGTCCCGACCGGTCCGCTCGACCAGTGGCACTCGGACCCGTTCGTGCCCACGGTACGCGATGGCGTGCTCTACGGCCGCGGCGCCGCCGACATGAAGACGTCCCTGGCCGCCTTCGTCACCGCCACCGAACGCTATCTGGCGGGCAACCCGACACCTCGAGGGTCGATCGCCCTGCTCATCACCTCGGACGAGGAAGGCGTCGCTGTCGACGGTACGGTCAAGGTTGTCGAGACGTTGCGCGCACGGGGCGAGGCACTCGACTATTGCATCGTGGGTGAGCCGACGTCGGTCGAACGCCTCGGCGACATGATCAAGAACGGGCGCCGCGGCTCGCTCTCCGGCGATCTGCTGATCCGTGGCATCCAGGGGCACATTGCCTACCCGCACCTTGCGCGCAATCCGATCCACCAGAGCCTGCCCGCCCTCACCGAACTCGCCCAGCTCGTCTGGGACGAAGGCGACGAGTACTTCCAGCCCACCAGCTTCCAGATCTCCAATATCCATGCGGGAACCGGCGCCAACAATGTGATCCCGGGCGAACTCCGGCTGCTGTTCAACGTCCGCTTCTCCCCCGAGAGCACGGTCGATGGCATCAAGGAAGGGGTGCATGCGGTCCTCGACCGGCACGGCCTCGACTACACCCTGCAATGGTCGCTCTCCGGCCTGCCGTTCATCACGCCGCGCGGCAAGCTCGTCGCGGCGGTCAACGCCGCGATCGAAACCGAGCGCGGTCAGACCCCGGCGCTCTCGACGTCCGGAGGCACCTCCGACGGCCGGTTCATCGCCACGCTCTGCCGCGAGGTGATCGAGCTCGGCCCGGTGAACGAGTCGATCCACAAGCTCGACGAGCATGTCCTGCTCGCGGACATCGAGCCGCTCTCGCGCATCTACGAAGGCACTTTGCGGGGCCTCCTGGGCTGACGCGTCGCACCGACCATGACCCATGCATCCACACCGTTCGGTGGCGAAGCGGACGGGCTGCTTACCGTACGCGACTTCCTGCGCTTCGGCGTCAGCCGTTTCCGCGAGGCCGACCTGGTCTTCGGCCACGGGTTCGCCGACGCGCGAGCCGAGGCGGCATACCTGATCGGCTGGTCGCTGCATCTGCCCCACGCCGGATTCGACCATTGGCTCGATGCGCGCTTGACCGCGCCGGAACGCGACCGCGTGCTGACGCTGCTGGAAGCGCGGCTCGGCACCCGCAAGCCGGCTGCATACCTCACCGGCGAAGCGTGGCTGGGCGAGTTCCGGTTCACGATCGACGAGCGTGTGCTGGTGCCGCGATCGTTCATCGCCGATATCCTCGGCGAGCCGCTGGCGCCATGGATGCGGGAGCCCGGAACCGTCGAACGGGTTCTCGACCTGTGCACAGGGTCGGGCTGTCTCGCGGTGCTGCTCGCGCACGCGTTTCCCAACGCCCAGGTCGATGCGGCGGACCTGTCCGACGACGCACTGGCGGTAGCGCGGACCAATGTGCACGACTATCACCTCGGCGATCGCATCGAACTGGTTCGGTCCGACCTGTTCTCGGCGCTGGCCGGCCGCCGCTACCAGTTGATCGTCTGCAATCCGCCCTATGTCGACGCGGCCTCGATGGCGTCGTTGCCACCCGAGTACCGGCATGAGCCTGTGATGGGCCTGGGGGCGGGGGACGATGGTCTCGACATCGTCCGGCGCCTGTTGTCAGACGCCGCCTCGCACCTCGCGCCCGATGGGCTTCTGGTGGTCGAGATCGGCCACAACCGCGCGGTACTGGAAAACGCGTACCCCGGCATCGCGTTCACCTGGCTCGATACCCCGGCCGGCGACGACTACGTGTTCATGCTGGAGCGGGCACAGCTACCGGGCTGAATCGGCCCGGCTGGCGCCCGGCGTCAGCGCGGTTTCGGGCGACGGGGCTTCGGCGTCGCGGCGGTTCCGGCAGGTCGCTGGGTTTCGCTCCGGGACCGAACGCCCGGCGCCTTCACGACGCGTGGTGCGGCGCGTCCGGGTGCGGCCCTTGTGTCGCTGCGCGCCCGCCCGCCGGCACCACGTGGCGCGGGCCGCGGGGCTTCGGGTGGCGCGGCCTGCTCCTCCGGCGGCACCTCGGGCATCGTGCCCGTTCCCGACGCCAGCCATTCCAGCAAGCGCTTGGTCTGGGCGTCGGTCAACTCGAGGTGCTGGCCGCGTTTCAACCGCGGCGGCATGTTGATCATCCCGAACCGGGTGCGCATCAGGCGGCTCACCTGCAGGCCGAAGTGCTCGAACATGCGCCGCACCAGGCGGTTGCGGCCCTCACGCACCATGACCCGGTACCACCGGTTGCTGCCGGCACCACCCTGTTCTTCCAGCAGCTCGAAGCGCGCGACGCCGTCATCCAGCTTCACGCCGTGGGTCAGTGCGGTGGCCTGCTCGCGCGTGACTTCCCCCATCACCCGCACTGCATACTCGCGCTCGATCTCGAAGCGCGGATGGGTGAGGCGGTTCGAGAGCTCCCCCGACGTGGTGAAGATCAGCAGACCGCAGGTGTTGTAGTCGAGGCGGCCGATCGCCAGCCACTTGCCGCTGCGAATGGCGGGCAGGTGGTCGAACACGCTCGGGCGGCCTTCGGGATCGCTGCGGGAGACGATTTCACCTTCCGGCTTGTGGTAGATGATCACGCGCGGCAGCTTGGCGGAGAGCTTGAAGCGGATCTGGCGCCGGCCGACCTTGAGCACGTCCTCGGGGTGCACCCGCGTACCGATGGTGGCGACCGCGCCGTTGACCAGCACCTTGCCGGTACGGATCACCTCCTCCATTTCGCGGCGCGATCCCAGTCCGGCCTGGGCCAGCACCTTCTGCAACTTCTGCGACTGGTCACCGCTCGCTGCCTCCGCGGGTGCCGCCGTACGCGCACTTGGGGCAGGACGCGCGGGAGCCGCTGCCGGCTCCTCGCGTGGACGCATCGGCGGCCGTATCGGGCTGCGCGCCTTGGGCGAGCGCGCCGGGCGGGCAGCGGGGGTTCGCCTGCCGTGGGATTCGTCGCGCGCCATCAGGAGTTACCGGTCAAGGTGACCCGGCCGCAACGGGCCTGCGTCCGGATTGTTGGTCATGCGACGACACGGCGCTCGATGACGGCCTGGGCGAGCGTGCCGCTGTCGACGTACTCGAGTTCGCCGCCGACCGGCACGCCGCGAGCGATGCGACTCACCCGGACGTCGCGAGCGCGAAGCATCTCGCCCAGATAGTGGGCAGTGGCCTCGCCCTCCACGGTGAAATTGGTGGCCATGATGGTCTCGGTGACCATGCCATCGGTAGCCCGCGACAGCAGGCGGTCGGCATGCAGCTCGCGCGGGCCGACGCCATCGAGTGGCGACAATCGTCCCAGGAGCACGAAGTAGAGTCCGCGGTAGGCCTGCGTCTGCTCCATCATCAGCAGGTCGGCCGGCGTCTCGACCACGCACAGCAGCGTCACGTCCCGCCGCGGCGACGAACAGAGTTCGCACAGGACCGTTTCGCTGAAGTTGTTGCAGCGTTCGCAGTGCTGGATACGGTCCAGCGCCTGCGCGAGGGCCGCCCCGAGCCGGCCGGCGCCATCGCGGTCGTGCTGCAGCAGGTGATAAGCCATGCGCTGGGCGGATTTCGGCCCGACGCCGGGGAGGACCCGCAGCGCATCGACCAGTCCCTGCAGCGACGTAGGCGTCTTCACGGGTTCAGAACGGCAGCTTGAATCCGCCCGGAAGTTCCATGCCGCCGGTGAGCGATCCCATCTTCTCCTGGTTCATGGCCTCGACGCGCCGCACCGCGTCGTTCATCGCGGCCGCCACCAGATCCTCGAGCATGTCCTTGTCGTCGGCAAGCAGGCTCGGGTCGATCGACACGCGCCTGACGTCGTGGCGGCAGGTCATCAAGACCTTCACCAGCCCGGCGCCGGACTGGCCCTCGACCTCGATGGTCGCGAGCTGCTCCTGCATCTTTTTCATGTTCTCCTGCATCTGCTGGGCCTGCTTCATCAGGCCGGCAAGCTGGTTCTTCATCATGGTGCGGCTCCGGGGCTTCGAAGGTTGGAAGGATGGAAGGGCGGAAGGGGGCGGGGTCAGGTGATAGGCCGGATGGAGTCGGGATCCACCCGCGCACCGAAGTTGGTACGCAGTTCGCGAACGAAAGGATCGCTGTCCAGGGCATCGTTGGCCCGCTGCTGGCGCGCCTCGCGGTCGCGGTTTTCCCTGGCGCCGAGGGTCTGGACGCCCGTCACCGTCCCGACCGACATCTCCAGGCGGATATCGCCGAAGTGCTCGACCAGCGCCGCGCGCAGTTTTTCCCGGTAACCCGGTTCGGCAAAACTGCGATGCGCCTCGGCGACCGCGAGTCGCAGGATGCCGTCCTCGAAGGATACGAGCTCGCAATGCTCGACCGCCATCCGCGCCATGCCCCCAAGCTTGAGCCGCGCCACCGTTTCGGCCCAGTCGCCGGGCGCAAGGCGGGTGATCGCCACGCGATCCGGTTCAGGCACCCGTGGGTCGGAGCGGCGCGAGTCGGCCGCCCGCGACGGCGCGGGGCCAGGCGCGGGCGGTTCGGCACCATCGCGAGCGGGTGGCGGCGAGCTCGCTGCACCGGATGGCGTTGAGGCCGCCGAACGAGGCACGCGGGCGCCGCTGCGCACCGGCGCCGGCACCGGCACCGCAGCATCGGCCACCGCGCGGAAGGCCAGCATGCGCAACAGCGCCATGGTGAATCCCGCAAACTCGTCGGGGGCGAGGGTCAGGTCCGCACGGCCGCGCAGCACAATCTGGTAGAAGAGCTGCACATCCTCGGGCGTGAGCGCCGCGGCGAGAGCCAGCAGGCGTGCGCGCTCCGGCTCGTCGTCGCCCAGGGCATCCGGCAGCGCCTGCACCAGCGCCAGCCGGTGCAACAGGCTCGCGAGATCCTGCAACGCCGACTCCAGCGACAGTCCCTGCGCCTGAAGCGCCTCCGCCTGCGCCAGCAAGGCCTTGCCGTCGCCGGCCGCCACCGCTTCGAGCAGGGCAATCAGATACCCGGCGTTGACCACGCCGAGCATGGCCCGGACGCTCTCATCCGTGACCTTGCCGGTGCCGTGCGCGATGGCCTGGTCGAGCAGGCTCAGACTGTCGCGCATGCTGCCCTGAGCGGCGCGCGCGATAAGGTCGAGGGCCGGCGCCTCGAACGCTACGCCCTCCAGACCGAGCACTTTTTGGAGCTGGGCGCGGATCACCGGCGGCGGGATCTGCTTGAGCGAGAACTGCAGGCAGCGCGACAGCACCGTCATCGGAATTTTTTGCGGATCGGTCGTGGCGAGGATGAACTTGACGTGCGCCGGCGGCTCCTCAAGCGTCTTGAGCATCGCGTTGAAGGCGTTGCGCGAGAGCATGTGCACTTCGTCGATGATGTACACCTTGAAGCGTCCGGCGGTCGGCGCATATACGGCGTTCTCAAGCAGCTCGCGCATGTTGTCGACCTGCGTGTTCGAGGCGGCGTCGAGTTCGATAAGGTCGATGAAGCGGCCACCGTCGATCTCGCGGCAAGCGCCGCACACGCCGCAGGGCTTCGCGGTGATGCCGGTTTCGCAGTTGAGGGCCTTGGCGATAATGCGGGCGAGCGTCGTCTTGCCGACGCCGCGGGTGCCGGTGAGCAGCCAGGCATGGTGGAGGCGGTTCTGCGTCAGCGCATTGGAGAGCGCGCGCACCACGTGCTCCTGGCCGACGACGTCCTCGAAGACGCGCGGCCGATATTGGCGTGCAAGGGCGAGGGTCATGCGAAAGGGTAAATCAAGATTCGCCGACTACTGAACCGAAAAAGCGCGGGTGCGTGCGGCCCCGGCGGACAGACCAGGGAAACTCCCCTCGTTCGTGAGACATCCGCATCCTCGATTGCGCTTCCGTCCACCCGGGGGATCTACAAGAGGGATTCCCCCCTTGTTCGTAAATCTTGCGTGGCACCAGCCACCCAGCCTGGTGGATGCGGGGAACCAGTTGGTTCCCCGCGTCCACGCGCGAGGGTGGCGAGCCCTGCCCCCGGCACTTGCATTGAGTAGCTGTGGCTGCTTCCTTCCGGACCTGACCAGATTCACCACGATGCAATGCGGGGAGGCCCGCCATTGGACGACAGATGGCGTCGTCAGACGACCGCCACCGGAATCTTGCCGATCCGCGCCTGCCACTCGCGCGGACCGGTGATGTGAACCGACGTCCC
>JAYTTO010000013.1:0-3386 GCA_043744975.1 Betaproteobacteria bacterium
CAGCGTTGCCGCCGGTGCCGAGGATGGCGCCGAGGTCGACGACCAGCGTCTTGTCGTCGCTGAAAGCGTCGGTGCCGCGCGTGTCGTACAGCGAGAGGAACAGCTCGCCGTTGCCGGTGCTCGGCTGGGCGATCTTGGCCTGGGCGGCGCCCGCGCCGAGCGCGAGAACCACAGCGGCGATTGCGGTGTACTTGATCTGCATCAGAAGTCTCCTAGAGGTTGGCCTGCTTGGAAGCGAAGCCACGAACAGCGCCCGATAATCCCGCTTCCATTGGCACGGACGATCGATGCTGCCGTTCGTCGCGTGTCGTCCACTGTGCCGCCTACCCATGACATCCCTCGCATCGGGTGCGAGTGCCGCGATGGTCCGAAGCAACCAGTTCGCGGATGTGCCATGTGCGGACGACGGACAGATTTTTTTGTCCGACCTTATTTTGAGTTTCGGGCGTTGCAACGCCGTGACATTGATGCAGCGCGGTCATAGTCCTATCGGCGCATGTGAATCTTCTGATTCGAGAAGTTCGACGGTTGTCTCGCCCTGGCGACGCCTATTTGCCCTCGATCCATTAACAACAGCCATGGGCCAAACGGCTCATATCGATCTTGCCGCTGCGTAAGTGTCCGACACAGTCACCCCATGCCGGGCTGCCAGCGGGCAATGGAGCGGTGGAGCGTGGTCTTTCTCAGACCGCGCCGGACTTGATCACCTGCAGCGATATGCCGCGTGCCACTGCCTGGGCGCGGTTCTGCACGTTCAGCTTCTTCAGGATCTTCTGCACATGGTTCTTCACCGTCAGCGGGCTGATGTCGAGAATGTGGCCGATCTCGAGATTGCTCTTGCCGTCGCGCACCCACTGCAGGATCTCGATCTCGCGCGCGGTGATCACCCGGTCCGACGGCGCCGGCGGCTGGTACTGCCCGAGGCGCTCGTTGGCGAGCATGCGGACGAACGCTGTATGCACATGCGGGATGAGCAACTCCAACACGTAGCCGAGCCGCTCGGTCAGCGGTTGCGGCAGGTTCGCGAACAGGAAGTGGGTGCTGGGCTGGCCGCCCAGCACCGGCATGCCGTGCACCGCCATGTTCGGAAACGCATGCTTGAACAGCGAGCTCTCGAAGCGTCGATAGATGCTGCTCTCGCGGTCGGAATTGCAGAGCAGGAGCGGTTTCTCGCCGCGCTCGGCCCAGGCCCGAACGGCCTGGATCATCAACCCGCTCTCCGGGTCGTTGATGCTCTCGACGTCAGGTCCCGGCAGCGGATAGCTGGCGAAATGCACGATCGCCAGAGAGCGGCGGGCATGATCGCCGAAGGCGCAGATCATCACTTCGTGCGGGATCAGGCTCTGCAACTGCCCCTGTACCCAGAGGAAGAACTGGCTCTTGCGCCGCACCTCGAGCGAGCCATGGATCACGTGCAGGAGACGCTCGACGTCGCGATCCGACAGCGTGACGGCGTCGGTCATGGAACGGCGTGATGAGGGCAGGAACGCATGGTCGGCGACACTCCGTGGTGCGGCGGCGCGCCGCCGGGAAAATGTCCGCCGACGCACCGTCAGCGTCGCAGTGTGACGACCGACTGTTACAGTCCCGTTGAGTTTTTACGACAGAATTTCAGGCGCGCGCCGGGCCGCCCCAAGCGCGCTGGCCCCCCATTGGGGGGTGCCGACCGCAGGAAGGCCGGGGGGGTCGTCATCTCGCCCGATCTGCCACCCGGGGTGAATGGGCCGGGAGCGGCGCGGTGAAGTCCGGCGTTACGCCGGCCTGGCGCTCAATCGAGCGTGTCGACCGATAGCGTCCCGACCTTGGCACCGGCACGCACCAGTTCGGTTGCAGCGACCTTGTCGTGCCGGTACACCGCCCAGTACAGCGGCGAGAACCGATCCCGTCCGAGGATGTTCGGATCCGCAGCGGCTTCCAGCAGCACCCGCGCCACGTCGACATGGCCGCCACGCACCGCGAGCACCAGAGGCGGCCAGCCGTTGCGATCGCGCCTGGTCGTGTCGGCCCCGTGCGTCAGCAACTGGCGCGCGATGTCGGCACGTCCCAGCCGCGCCGCGATGTGCAACGGCGTCGACCCGTCGGCCTGTTTCGTGTCCGGCAGGGCACCGTTGTCGAGCAGCAGGCGCACCAGGCGGTCATTGCCGTTGACCACCGCGACGCCAAGTGCGCTCATGCCATCGCTGCCGTTGCGATCGGGCTGCGCACCGGCCTCAAGCAGCAGCCGTGCGGTCTCGAACTGGTCGGCCGCGGCGGCGGCCGCGAGCGGCCGGCGACCATCGCTCGCCGGGTCGTTGGGGCTCGCACCTGCGGCGAGAAAATCCGGAATCCTGCCCGGATTCGCGGCTGTCGCCGCCTGCACCAGCGCGTCCTGCCGTTCGAAAGACGGCCGGGCCGCGCGCTGCCCGAGATTGGCCTGCAACACAGCGACGTCGCCAGCCATTGCCGGACGCCCCAAGCGCTGCTTCTCAGCCACATCTCGTTCCGAAGACAGCACCCGTTGAGGGTCATCGCGACGTGGCGGCGGCGTGCATGCGGCGGCCAGCGTTGCGAATAGCACCAGCATCGCGAGCACGCCGCGCTGGACGGAAAGGTTTGGGCTGGTATGGATCAGGGGCATGGGCAATCGAACGCGGCGAGGACGGAAACGCTACAGCTTGAGCGGCGGCAGCTGCTGGCTGTTGCTGCACGCATTCTGCCGCAACGAGGCACTGCGAAGGCACGTGAGGCGACGGCCGATGTCGGTGATCTCGAAGCACTGGGCGGATTCGGCATCGCGCTGCATCTGGCACCGGTCGGTCGGACGTTCCGGCGGCGGCGGTTCCGGAACGGCGCCCGGTGTTCCCGGCTGGACGCCAGGCTCGGCGCTCATGCCCGGCTTCTCCGCTCCGCCGCCGCCCGCGCTTCCGTCCATCGCGGCGCCGAGGTAGATGAAGCGCCAATCACCGTAGCTACCGGCGGCGGCGAAACCATCCTCGCCCTTGCCGAAGCCGGTCTGCCGGAACGGCTTGCCCGACGACAGACTGTAGACGCCGGTGATGCGGTCGCCCACCTTCACCAGGCCCCAGGGCGATCCCGGCGCCGCCAAGGGGTCGGCATAGAGTCGCCGCAGATACCGCCGCACCTGCGGATGGCGACGGTCGAGGAGCAGGTCCTCGAGGGTCCGGGGGTATTCGCCGATGCCGGACGAGTTCTTGAAGTACCTCTCGATCGCCTCGCGGTACTCGCGGCCAACGAACAGCAACTGGGCCTCCTTCTCGCGCTGCGCGGATGTGCGCCAGACCTCGCCGGCCGCGGCCATGGCAATGCCCATGGCCACCACCATGAACAGCACCGCGAGATAGGTGAAGCCGCGTTGCGACCGGTGACCGCCGGCCCCACCGTCAACC
>JAYTTO010000014.1:0-2538 GCA_043744975.1 Betaproteobacteria bacterium
ACCGGATGGCTCACCTTCGAGAGCAGGGGCAGGTCGTTGAGCGAGTCACTGTAGAACCAGGTCTCGGTGAATGACGACCAGTCGAGACCCAATTCCTTCAGCCAGGCCTCGACCCGGACCACCTTGCCTTCCCGAAACGACGGCACGCCGCTCACCATGCCGGTGAACTGCCCGTCGGCACCCACCTCAGGCTCGGTGGCGATGAGATTGTCGATGCCGAATTCGCGTGTGATCGGCCAGGTGACGAAGCTGTTGGTGGCGGTCACCACGCAACGAGCGTTGCCGTCGTGGCTGGCGACCAGGTCGCGCGCCTTGCGCGTGATCATCGGCAGCACCCGCGTCTTCATGAAGTCGCGATGCCACCGATCGAGCTGCTCGCGCGAATGGCGCGCCAGCGGCTTCAACTGGAAATCGAGGAACTGATGGATGTCGAGTGTGCCGGCCTGGTACTGCCGGTAGAACTCGAGGTTGCGGGCCTCGTAGACCTCACGGTCGAGCACGCCCTGGGCGACGAGATACTGTGCCCACTCGAAATCGCTGTCGCCGTGGAGCAGGGTGTTGTCGAGATCGAACAAGGCTAGCTTCATGGGGTGCCAGTCGGGAATGGATCGGGGACATCTTCCAGGTGCAGCCGGGTCTGCAGCACCTCGCGCAGCAGGGGGAGCGTCACCGGCCGCTGCGTCTCGAGGCAGTGACGGTCGAGCGCATCGAGAATGCCGATCAGCGACGGCAGATCGCGCTGGCCATGGCGCAGCAGGTAGGCCGACACCTCGCCGGGGAGTTTGAGGCCCCGGCCGTGGGCGTGCCGCTCTAGCGCCGCAATCTTTTCGTCGTCGGTCAGGGCATGCAACTGGAGCACCAGGCCCCAGGAGAGCCGGGTGACGAGATCGTCGCGCAGGGCGAGCCCGGGGGGCGGCGCAGCGCCCGCGACCACGAGGCAGCCGCCATCGTCGCGAACTTCGTTGTACACATTGAACAGCAGCCGTTGGGCCTCGGCGTCGAGCCGCTCGACGTCATCGACCAGCACGAGCGCATCGGCGACATCGGCCGGCTGCACCGGGAACCACGCCACTCGCCGGGTTGCGGCATTCGCCGTGGCGTGCAGCAGGTGGCTCTTGCCGCTTCCCGGCGCGCCCCACAGGTAGATCATCCGTTCGGTCTCGCGCGCCGCCGCGATCGCACGCATCGCGGCCAGCGCCTCGGCATTGCGGCCGGATGCGTAGCTGTCGAAATCGGGGGCTGGCGGACGGGCAAGCGCGAGGGCCATCTGCTTCATCGGACCGATTATACAAACCGGTCTTGCCGCGCGGCCCATCGGTTAAACTCCGCCTCCCCTCCGAAACCGCCCCGGCACCGCAGGGGCGAGCGACGCCATCCTGATTCCCGACCCCGTGCCCACTCCCCTCTCCTACCGCGACGCCGGTGTCGACATCGACGCCGGCGATGCGCTGGTCGAGCGTATCAAGCCCCTGGCCAGAGCGACCCTGCGCGAGGGCGTGCTGGCCGGCATCGGCGGCTTCGGCGCCCTGTTCGAAGTGCCCAAGCGCTATCGCGAGCCGGTGCTGGTTGCAGGTACCGATGGCGTCGGCACCAAGCTCAAGCTGACGTTCCAGCTCGCGCGCCACGACACCGTCGGCATCGACCTGGTGGCGATGAGCGTCAACGACATCCTGGTCCAGGGGGCCGAACCGCTGTTCTTCCTCGACTACTTCGCTTGCGGCAAGCTGGATGTCGATACGGCGAGCGCCGTGATCGGCGGCATCGCGGCCGGCTGCGCGCAGGCCGGCTGCGCGCTGATCGGCGGCGAGACCGCGGAGATGCCCGGAATGTACCCGGACGGGGAATACGACCTCGCCGGATTCGCCGTCGGCGCGGTCGAGAAGTCCCGCATCATCGACGGCCGCGGCATCGCTCCCGGCGACACCGTGATCGCGCTGGCATCGAGCGGCCCCCACAGCAACGGCTATTCGCTGATCCGCCGCATCCTCGATGTGTCGGGCGCCGACCTGTCAGCCGATGTCGACGGCCGGACGTTGGCAGATGCATTGATGGCGCCGACCCGCATCTATGTCAAACCGGTCCTCGACGTGATCCGAGCGCACGCGATCAAGGGCATCGCCCACATCACCGGCGGCGGCATCGTCGAGAACGTGCCGCGGGTCCTGCCGTCGACCGTCAAGGCGGTCATCCGCCGCGACTCGTGGCAGCTGCCGGCCGTGTTCCGCTGGCTGCAGCGCGAGGGCCGTGTCACCGACGCCGAGCTGCACCGCGTGTTCAACTGCGGCATCGGCATGGTGATCGTGGTCGCCGCCGTGCACGCGGCGCAGGCCATGCAGTTGCTGACAGACGCGGGCGAGACGGTATGGCAGATCGGCCGCATCGACGAGCATCGGGACGGCGCGCAGGCGGTGGTCGCCTAGGTTTTGGCTCGCAGTCCCGAGGCTGGGCCGCCGGCCTGAGGGCCATTGCCCGCTGACCTGAGGGCAGCGCCCGCTGACCTGAGGGCAGCGCCCGCTGGTCTGAGGGCAGCGCCCGCTG
>JAYTTO010000015.1:0-1577 GCA_043744975.1 Betaproteobacteria bacterium
CGTGGGTCCTGCGGCCGGCGAGGTGCTACCGGATCACTTGGGATAGGCTCCCGACTTCGCGGCCCACGCGCCGTAGACCGCCTTCTGCTTGTCGAGCCCGACCTGGGCGGTGGTGGCGTCCCACTGCTTGGCGACGTCGTCCAGGATCTTCTTCGAATCCTCGCCGGCCCAGAGGCGGCTGATGCCCTGGCGCAGCGCTTCCTCGTACTTGTCGGTCTGGATCAGCGACAGATCCAGCAGACCGGTCTGCGAGCCCGCCTTCAGCGCCGCGAGATAGTCCTTGGCATCCGGCCACTTCGCCAGGTACTCCTTGCTGGTGAAGTGCGAGTCGCGGAACGGATCGCGCAGCGCGTAGGGCAATTGGACCCGCTTCATCGAGATGTCCTCGCTGTTCAGCCACTGGATGAACAGGTAGGCGGCCTCTTTCTGCTTGCTGGTGGAAGCAACCGACAGCGCAAAGCCGGCGGCGAGCTGCGGATGCCCGCCCGGCGGCAGGGCGTAGCCCACCTTGCCCGCGATCGTCGACTTCGGCACCCAGGAGAGCGCCTTCTCGTCGGCCAGGTAGCCCGCCGCGAATCGGCCATACGGCGGCCACGAGATGGTCATCGCGCTCTGGCCCTTGAGGAAGGTCGCGAGGTTCTCGACGAAGCCGAACTTCTCCACGCCCGGGGGCATGAACTTGTTCTCGGCCCGCATTTCGTTGAAGACGCGCACGCCGATGTCGTTGTTGACGGTGGCCTTCATGCCGGCGTCGAAGAACTTGCCGCCTTCGTTGCGGAAGCGCTCTTGGAACATGTACATCGTGTACGGCGGCTCGCGGAAGAACGCGGCGCCGTAGATGCCGTCTTTCTTGAGCGCTTCGGTCAGGAACGCCGCGGTGTCGTCGAACTGCTTCCAGGTCTTGGGCACGGCAAGGTCGCTGCCGGTCTTCGCCTTGAACGCCTTCTTCAGGTCGTCCCGGGCAAAGATGTCCTTGCGGTAGTACATGACGAAGACGTCGCCGTCGTCGGGGAAGCCGTAGATCTTGCCGCCGACGGTCATCTGGTTGTCGCGGTAGGTCGGCGCGATCTTATGCAGTTCGGCGCGGTAGCCGTACTTGTCGACCATGGCGTCGAGCGGCTCGAGCGCGCCGGCGCCGGCCAGGTCTGGCATCCAGGCCGGGATGACGTTCAGCGCGTCATAGGCGCCGGTGCCGGCCCGGAACTCCTGCATGATCTTGGTGAACATCTCGGCCGTCGGCACTTCGACGACCTTCACCTTGCAGCCGGTCTGCTTTTCCCACTCGGGGCCGGAGAAGTTCAGCGGGTCGAGCGACTGCAGGCCGGCTTCCCAAACGATGGTGATGGTCTTGCCGCCGACGCACAGCGGCTTGGCGGCATCGACGGCGCGTTGCGCCGCGCTCTGGGCCGACGCGTCGGTTGCCACGGTGAACGAGGCGACAACCGCTGCGGACAGCAGGGTACGGGCTAGCGCGGCATAGGGCCGCGCGACGGACAACGGGTGTTTCACGGGTGAATCCTCCTGTGTGATTGTCATGCAGTCTTGGAGCCTGCCGTTGCGTTCCAGGTGACGCGCTG
>JAYTTO010000016.1:0-1504 GCA_043744975.1 Betaproteobacteria bacterium
CAGGCGATGGTGATGAAGACGAACGGGAACAGGCTGCCCTTGAAGATCGGGCCGGTGCCGTCGACGAACTGGGTCAGCGCCGGCATCTTCACGTCCGGCGACAGCAGCAGGATCGCAACCGCGAGCATCGCGATCACGCCGAGCTTGAGGAAGGTCGACAGGTAGTCGCGCGGGGCCAGCAGCAACCACACCGGCAGCACCGCCGCGCTGAAGCCGTAGATCATCACGAACCACGCGCAGTTCATGTCACTCCAGTCGAACATGCCACGCAGGCCTTCGTTGTGGTCGATCCAGCCACCGCCCCAGACGCAGAACAGCAGCAGGACGATGCCGATCAGCGAGCCCTCGAGCACGCGCCCGGGACGGATGCCGCGCATGTAGATGCCGATGATCATCGCGACCGGGATGGTGCCCAACACGGTCGCCGTGGCCCACGGGCTGTGCTTCATCGCCTTCACGATCACCAGCCCGAGCACGGCGATCAGGATCAGCATGATCATCATCGCGCCGATCATGGCGGCCCAGCCGCCGATGGGCCCGAGTTCGTCCTTGGCCATCTGGCCGAGCGACCGGCCGTCGCGCCGGACCGAGCAGAACAGGGTCACCATATCCTGGACGCAGCCGCCGAGCACGGAGCCGGCCAGGATCCACAGGGTGCCGGGGAGGTAGCCGAACTGCATCGCCAGCGTCGGGCCGATCAGCGGGCCGGGGCCGGCGATCGCGGCGAAGTGATGGCCGAATACCACCCACTTGTTGGTCGGCATGAAATCGCGACCGTTGTCGAAGCGTTCGGCCGGCGTCGCCCGGGTCTCGTCCAGCACCAGCACCTTGGCGCAGATCCAGGCGCTGTAGAAGCGGTAGCCGATCAGGTAGGTGCAGACCGCCGCCGCGATGAACCACAGGGCGTTGATCGATTCGCCGCGGTGCAGCGCGATACCGCCGATGGCGGATGCCCCGATGACCGCGATTGCCAACCAGACCAGCTTCGACAGAATGCTCTTGGGCATCGTTGGTGCTCCTTCCCGTTATCGTTGTCTTGCGCGCTCGCGCCAGGCGGTCTTTGCCGCTCCGCCCGACAGGCGCTGAATGATAGCAGCAGCATCGGCATAACCACGCGGTGGGAGGGGCTCCCTCAGTCGATTGATGTAGTGTACTGGGCGAGGGTTGGCGGGCGCATCTTTGGCCGCGCCCGTAGGTTACAGCGCAACAGCAGCGACGATCGCGACACGGTTCAAAACGGGGGAGTAATGAACACGCCCTGCAAATACAGTCCGTTGGGCTGGAGCTTTGCGTCAAATGACGCGGAACTCCGGGTCGGTTGATGCCGGCTTCTCGTTGGGCGTCCCAGCGGAGAGCGGCGGCAATGACAGCTCTGAAAGAAGACCATCCCATCGATGCCTGACCACAACTACTTCTCGACTCTAATCTGGCAGATCGCCGACCTGCTGCGTGGCCCGTACCGGCCACCGCAGTACGAGCGCGTCATGCTGCCGATGACCGTGCT
>JAYTTO010000017.1:0-7134 GCA_043744975.1 Betaproteobacteria bacterium
TCGGGCCGGACATGATCGACGTCGACCCCTTCGTGGATGACTTCGATCTTCGGCTGGTAGACGGTCGGATACAAGGAGCGCTGCCAGGGCGTTGCGGAGATGCCGACGTCGCAGGCGTCGAGCGACACGAGCAGGTGGCCATTGCCGGCGCGCACCCGCAGCCGGTCGTCGAGCGTCGCCGGAAACTCGGGATCGAAACCGAGATCGACGCCGCTGCCATGGTGCAGGAACTCGCAGAGCCCGAAGATCCTGGTGTCGGGAAAGACATCGCGCACGAACATCGCCTCGCCCCAGCCCAGGTGCGCGACCACGGCCTCGGGGGTCCAGCCCTTGCGCTTCAACTCGAGCAGGACTCTCACGACCGCCTGCCCGTACAGCACCGCGGACTCGGTTGGGCGTACGTACTTGTGGGTCTGGGTGCCGGGCTCGCGGGCAAGGTTGTACTTGATGAGCTGCGCAATCCCGTCGATCCCCGGCGCGGTCTCGCGGCCGATGGCAAGCATCTGCACATTCGGATCGGCGGCGAGATTGCGGGCAAGGTGCTTGAACTGGCCGGGAAAGTTCTGGTGCAGCAGCAGGATTCTTTTCATCGGGGGAGCGGTTGTAGGCGTACGCCGGATTGTAGTCGCCGTCCCAGGGGCGATAATCGGCCGATGCCGACCGCCCGCAGATACCGTTGATGCCCACCCACCGCAACGGCACCATCGTCGCCGCCTTCGGCCGCCGCTACGAGATCGAGACCGACGACGGCGAAATCCTCGACTGCTTCCCGCGCGGCAAGCGCAGCGACATCGCCTGCGGCGACCGGGTGCAGGTAGCGCCGACCGCGGCCGGACAGGGCGTGATCGAAGCGATCGATCCGCGCTCCGCGCTGCTGTACCGCTCCGACGCATGGCGGCAGAAGCTGATCGCGGCCAACGTGACCCAGTTGGTGATCGTGCTCGCCGCCTCGCCCACCTACTACCAGGATCTACTCGACCGCTGCCTGGTGGCGGCAGAGCATGCCGGCATCCGCACCATCATCGTCCTCAACAAGTTCGATCTCGAGGCGTCCGCCGCCGCGCTGCAAACACTGCGTCTCTACGAAACCATCGGCTACACGGTCCTGCCGCTCGTGGCCCGCACCGACACGTCGCGGCTGCGGCCGTACCTCCAGGGCCACACGTCGGTTTTGGTCGGCCAGTCCGGTATGGGCAAGTCGACGATCGTCAATGGTCTTTTGCCGGAGGCCGCCGTCGCCACCGCCGAGATCTCTGCGGCGCTCGATTCGGGCCGGCACACGACCACGCATGCCCGTCTGCATCACCTGGATCGCGACAGTCATCTGATCGACTCGCCCGGCCTGCAGGAATTCGGTCTGCATCATCTGTCTCCGACCGACGTGGACCGCGCGTTCGTGGAGTTTCGTCCCTGGCTCGGCAAGTGCCGGTTCGCCAACTGCCGGCATGATCGCGAACCCGGATGCGCCATCACCGCCGAAGCCGCCACGGGCCGGATCAGCGATCGCCGCGTCGCCTCGTACCGGCGGATCGTCGGCGGATTCGGGTCCTAGACGACCCCCCCAATGGGGGCACGGCGCTTGGGGCCGCCCGGCGCGCCGTCACGCTGCTGCGCTCAACCGACCCAATTCGCAACCGTCATCAACCCGATCAGGAGCAGCCACAGGACCAGCGCGCGCCAGATCAGCCCGACCGCGCTTTGCATGTGCTCAAGATCGGCTTCGTCGCCCAGACCGAGTTCCGGGCGAAAGGTCACGGTGCCGTTGGCGTGCAAGGTATCGCCGAGCCGCACTCCGATCGCGCCGGCGCCGCTCGCGAGGATGATCCCCGCCTGCGGATCGAGCCAGCCCGCGGCCTGCGAGCGCCAGCAATAGACCGCGTCCTCGAAATCACCGACGATCGCGAACGACAGCGCGGTCAGGCGGGTCGGTACCCAGTCGAGCAGGCGGAATGCATCGATGGCGAACGAGCCGAACGCCGCGAACGCATCTCCCCCCTGCCTCCCCCAGCGCTCGCTCAGCACGGTCGACAAGCGATACAGCAGCGCGCCCCCTGGGCCGGACAGCAGTGTCCCGAGCGTCCCCGGCAGGAGGCTGCCGAACACTGCCGGCAGGAAGACGAACCAGGCGATCACACCGAAGACGTGGCCGTGCGCGCCGACCAGTCCCTGCTCGATCGACACCTTGGCAATCTCGGACTGGGTAAGTTCATCGGCGGGTTCGTTCCGCCACGGCGACAGCAGCGCACGGGCGTCGTCGAATCGACCGGCGCGCAGCGCCTCGAGCACGGCGCTGAAGGCATGACTGAACTGCCGGAACCCCATCGTCAGATAGAGCACGCCGATGGTCCATGCCCAGGCGAGGAGCAGGTTCAGTTCGTGGAGCGCATAGAACGCCAGGTTGGCCAGCAGCACGATCGGCACCACCGCGAGCAGCCAGCCGATCACCCCGTGCTTACGCTTGCCGGCGTTGAAATTGCGTCCGATGGCATCCGTGTAGCGCGCGAACATCGCGAATACGCCACCGCCCGGATCGATCGGACGGAACTGCTCCAGCAGCAGGGCGACTATCAGCGACAACAGGGCCATGGGTGGCGGATCGGGGTCGAGCGTCGGGGGAAACAAATGGGCAACAAGCCGGAACCACGGCATCGAGCCTGTATTCTAAGCGAGCGATGCGTCTACTCCTTGCGGTTTGCTGTCTCCTGATTGCGGCGTTCGCGAATGCGGCAGCGCCAGCCGATGACATGCTCGTGACCGTGGAGCGCACCGACGCCGGACTGGTGGTCCAGGTCTCGCTGTTCGTCGACGTGCCGCCGACCATCGCATGGCAGGTCATGACCGACTACGACCGCATGCCGGCGTTCCTGCCCAATCTCAAGGAAAGCCGGATCGTCAGCGCGCCCGGAGAAAAGACCCGCGTACTGCAGAAAGGCGTGGCGCACCTCGGCTGGTTCTCGCACGACTACGAGATCGAGCGCGAGGTGGATCTCGTGCCGGAAACCGTCATCCGGTCGCGCGGCATTCGCGGCAACATGCGCAAGCTCGAAATGGAAACGCGGCTGGCCGCCGAACGGGCAGGATGTCGTGTCGAATCCCGCAGCGTGTCCATTCCCGACTTCTGGATTCCGCCGATCCTGGGACCGGCACTGGTCAAACGCCAGATCGTCGAACAGTTTGCCGCGATGGCGTCCGAAATGCGCCGTCGAGCGGCGCTCCACCAGATCCGCGACGTCGTCGACTGAGCACCCGCGGCGGGGCCAGGCCGGCCCCTCGGCAGACTCCCGAGGCCCCCCAGGGGGTCGGGCGGCGCTGGCGCGTGCCGGGCCGCCCCAAGCAAGCAGCCCCCCATTGGGGGGTGCCGACCGCAGGAAGGCTGGGGGGGTTGTCATCTAAAGGATCTTGTCGCCTTCGACGCGACGCTTCAGTTCCGGCGGATTCGCCGACCGGTTCCGGTAGCCGGTCCTGTCGCTGGCGAACTTCAGCCCGGCCTCCCGTATGGCGCGGTCGTCCACCTTGGATAGCGGCGTGTAGCCCGGATGATGGTGCTCCACGTAAGGATCGTTGCGTGCGGCGTTGTAGCAGTAGAGCACCGTCCAGCGGCGGTCCGGCGACCGGTTCTGGTCCGAGCGATGGAGCGTGTTGGCATGAAAGAACAGCCCGTCTCCGGGCTCCATCTCGGCATAGACGGTTTCCATACGCTCGAGCACCTGGGCCACCCGGACCGGATCGGCGCCGACCTGCTCGCCTGGCAGGACGCCATGGTCGATACGGCCGCAAAGATGCGAACCGCGCACCACCTGCAGGCAGCCGTTCTCGCGTGTGGTCCGGTCCAGTGCGACCATCACGCTCGCCATGTAGGGGAAGACACACCCGTTGTGATACCAGTAACCGTAGTCCTGATGCCATTCCCAAGCGCCACCCTCGAGCGGTTCCTTGGCCGTGAGCTTGGAATGGTAGTGATAAACCTCGCCGCCGAGCAGGTCCTCCATGGTGTCGACCACGCGACGACTGCGGGCCGCGAGACCGTAGACGCTGTCGCCCGGATGATTCCAGGTCACCATCCGGGTGGCCTTGCCGCTGGCATCGGTCCGGTCGTAGAAATTGCTGCTGATCGCTGGATCCTGCTCGATGGCGGCGCGCATCAGGCCGATTTCCTCGGTGTCGAACAAGCCGCGGACGAACACGAAGCCGTCACGGTCGAAAGCGGTCCGCTGGACGGGCGTAAGAATGGATGTGGATTGCGGCATGCGGACACCCTCCGGATGTGCGGCTTCGGCGAGCCGCTGCGACGAAATGTTACACCCCCCCGCGCGAGTCAATCGACGTAGCGCAGCAGGCCCTGCTCCAGGAGCTCGGCCTCATTCCAGAACGCGAGCTTCTCGCCACTCTTGACCTTCGCTTCGGCGTCGGCCTCTTTGCGGCGCACATCGGCCAGTCGCAAAGCCACGCTTTCGGCGGCGGCAAGGGGCACCACCACCACGCCGTCGCGATCGCCGACGACGATGTCGCCGGGACCGACGTGCACGCCACCGCAGGTGATGCCGAGGTTGACTTCACCGGGACCGTTGCGAAATCCCGCGTTCGGGCAATGCCCTCGCGCAAACACCGGGATGTCCGCGGCGAGCAGGCCGGGCACATCGCGCACCAGACCGTCGCACACGATGGCCGCGACACCAATGCGCTTCGCCCAGATGGCCCACAGGTCGCCAACGGTTGCAGCCGTGTCGTTGCCGGCGGTCGCGATCATGATGACATCGCCGGGCTGCACGAAATCGAGCGCCGCCATGCAAGCGAGGATGTCCATCGGTCCGCAGTAGCAGGTGACAGCGGTGCCGACGAACTGCATCTCCGGCAGTAGCGGCTTGATGCCGTGGTGCAGGCTGCCCATGCCGTTGCGCGCGTCGGTAACGAAGCCTGTAGGCGCGTTACGAAATGCATCGACCAGTGCCGGGGCGGGCCGCTCGATCCGGCGGCGGATGGTGAGGGCGACGGGATTTCCGATCATCGACAGTCTCCTGTGACAAGGACTCCAAGTCTGACAGCAGCGACGGCGGGGCGTCCAGATGCTGATGCCGGCGACCTGTCGTCCCGGGACAGCCATCGTTGGCGGATAGATCGGCACGTGATGGCGCCGCGATGGCTGCACCGTAGACAGAAACGCCAATTCCGTGCGGGCACCGATGGGCTCGTGCGGCGCACGTCGGTACGGTTTGACGTCGGCGGCCCTTGCCACACCCGGTGGGTAAAGCGCCCGTGATCCACGGGACGCCACGCCGATGCTCTACCGTGCCAGGGGCAAAGCCAGGCAGAGTCTGGTGCCGCCTTGCGGTGCCGGCAGCAGTCGCAGGCTCCCGCCATGCAGCACGGCAACACGTTGCGCGATCGCCAACCCCAGGCCGCCGATGCCGCCACCCGGCCGCTGGATCGGCGGGTCGCGCAAGGACTGCCCCCGCTCCAGGCGATCGACCAACTCCGACGGCAGGCCGGGACCAGCGTCCTCGACCACGACCTGAGCCTGTGAGCCTTCACGCCGCAGGCTCACCCGTACCGCCGCCGCGCCGGGAGCATGCCGCAGGGCGTTGTCGATCAGGTTCGTCAATGCTCGTTCGACGAGTTGAAGATCGCCGTCGAGTTCCAGTCGTCCAGGGGCCACGCCATGCAGCGTGACCAGCGCTGGCACCGCGGTCAGCTCGAACTTCTGTACTGCGTCCGACACCAGTTCATCGAGACGAAAGCGCTCGCGGTGCAGGACATGCTCGGTGGACTGAAGCGCCGCCAATTCGAACAACTGCTGCGACAGACGGCGCACCTTGTCGCTTTGTGCCAGCGCCGCGGCAAGAACGCGATCGCGGCGCGGCGACTGTGCCGTCGCTTCCGCCGCCAGCGCTTCGAGATGGCCGTGCAACGCGGTCAACGGCGTGCGCAGATCGTGCGCCACGCTGGCCATCATCTCGCGGTGCGCGTTCACCTGCTTCTGCTCCCGCCCGGCCTGTCGCTCGATACGGCTGGTCATATCGGAGAACGCCGCTGCTATTGCGAGCACCTCGTTGCCGACCGAGCGTCGTGGCAGGCTGTCGCCCAGGCGGTCGGTCGATCGAACGCTGTAGTCGCGCATGCGCTCGGCGAGGTGGTGCAGCGGCAGGGTCAAGCGCCGGAACACGATCGCGCCGAGTACGAAGGTCAGCAGCAAACCAATCGCGGCGATGACACCGGTACTCTGCCAGGCCCGCCGCAGGCTGACGCTGCCCGCGACCTGTTCGCGGGCAGCGCCGTCCAGCACGACATAGAGGTAGCCCGGTGGTCGCAGATCACCGGGTCGCGGTGGAAACATCGCCGCGCTGAAGATGCGCGCAACGCCGGAACCCATCGGGTCGGTCCCGCGCAGTGGCAGCGCCGCCCCCGCCAGGAACCGGCGTACCGCATCGAGATCGACCTGTTCCTGCCTCACCATGCCCGGCTCGCCGATGTAGGCCGTGACCCTGCCCTCGGCGCTGAGGGTATAGACCGAGATACCCGGATTGACCACCATCAGCATCGACAGCAGAGCTGCGCGCGCGGCGCGATCGGCCTCATCCGGATCGGCGACCGCGATCGCCGGCCAGTGCTCGACGATGTGACGGGCCAGTCCGTGGGACAGCCGCTGCAATGCTTCCTGATCCTGCTCGGCGGCAACGTGTCGCCCGAGCAACGCCACGAGCGTCCCGAAGGCAATCAGCAGCAGTGCCAGCGCAACCGTGAGACGCGTCGTGAACGAACCTCCGCCAAGTTTCACGTCGGTGCGTCGTCGAACCGATAGCCGACGCCCCACACGGTGACGATACGACGCGGGTCGGACGGGTCGCTTTCGATCTTGGTGCGCAGGCGGTTGATATGCGAATTGACCGTGTGCTCGTAACCGTCGAATCCGGCACCCCAGACACGCTGCAGCAGTTCGCCGCGACTGAAGACGCGGCCCGGATGTCTGACCAGGAAATGCAACAGATCGAACTCGCGCAATGTCAACGACACCGGGTGGTCGTCACGTTGCAGTTCGCGCCGCACGATGTCGAGCCGGAACCGACCAAAGCGAAGCTCTGCCGCCTGGGCCGGTGCGGAACGCAACTGTTCGATCCGTCGCAGCAAGGCACGCACCCG
>JAYTTO010000018.1:0-2689 GCA_043744975.1 Betaproteobacteria bacterium
CCGACCGATCTGCTGTGGCACGAGGAACTCGGGTTCGAGGGCGCTGCCGGGTCGTGGAAGCCGATGGTGTCCGACTCGCTCAGCGGTTTCCTCACGGCGGGTGCGTTTCCTCTGCAATACATGGCGCCGACCACGCAGATGCCGGATCCCAAGACCAAGTGGCTGTTCGGCCTGCAGGGTGGCGGCGAGTGGCTGCCCAGCACCCGGACGCGGCTCAAGGTCGGCGCCGGCCTGTTCGACTACCAGAACGTCGTCGGTTTGCCCAACACCGTCGCGCAGCCGAATCTCAACAACTGGTCGGCGCCGCAGTACCGGCAGCAGGGCAACAGCGTCATCGATCTCAATTTCGGCACTGGCAATGCGCCGCTGCTTGGCCTCGCCTCGAAGTTCAAGGTCGTGAACCTGAGCGGCGAGCTCGGACTGGCCCAACTGGATCCGTACTTCGTCACGATCTCGGGCGACTATTCCAAGAACGTCGGTTTCGACCGGAACGAAATCAAGGCACGTACCGGCGTCACGCTCCAGGAGCGCACCAGCGCCTATCAGGCGCGCCTGACCGTGGGTTCCGATGCTATTCGCAGCTTCAAAGACTGGCAGGCCTTCATCGGCTACCGGTACGTCGAGAACGATGCGGTGTTCGATGCGTTCACCGACGACACGTTCCATCTCGGGGGCACCAACGCGAAGGGCTATGTCCTCGGGGCGCTGTTCGGCATCGATCGCAACGCCTGGCTGCGAGCGCGGTGGTTTTCGGGCAACCAGATCTACGGGCCGCCGCTCGCGGTCGATACCTTGCAGGTCGACTTCAATGTCCGCTTCTAGGCGGATACGGGCAACTTTGCGGGCGCTCCTGGCGGCGTGGCTTCTCGTGGCCGTCGCGACCGCGGCGTCGGCTGCCGACGATGCCGGCAAACAGGCCTCGCGCGATCGGGAGCTGGCTCGGCGCGCGCAATTGGCCCAGCGCAAGGCCGAAGAAGAGAAGGCGCAACTGCTGCAGGAGAAGCAGAAGCTCGAGACCGAGGCCGGCGAAGCGAAGACGCAGTTGTCGAAATCTGCCGCTGCCGTCGCCCAGGAGCGGCGCCGTGCCGGCGAACTGCAGGCCGGACTCGATGCGGCAGCCAAGACCCGAGACCAGTTGCAGAAGGACAAGGAGGTCTTGTCGGGACGGATTGCCGAGCTCGACGGGAAGTTGCAGGACACGCAGGGTGAACTGGGCAAGAACAAGGCAGCGCTGGCATCGACCCAGAAGGATCTGGCCGCTCGATCCGACTCGCTGACGCGCGTCACGCAGGCAAACCAGGGTTGCGAGAACAGGAATCTCAAACTCTACGGCGTTGCCACGGAGCTGATTGGCAAGTACCGTGATCAGGGGGTTTTTGACACTCTCCGTCGCAAGGAGCCGTTCACCGGGTTGCGCAAGGTCGAGGTCGAGAACCTGCTCGAGGGCTACCAGGACCGCGCCGACGCCGCGAAGTCGGAGCCGGCCGCAGCGGCAGCGGCAGCGCGATAACGCCGCCATGGCGGATCTCGTTCAGCGCCATATCCAGACTTCAAACAGGGATATGACCGGAATTGAGGCGTTGCCACAGGAACAGGTTTTGCGATAATCCGCGGGCCCGGTGTCATGTCGACTGCGGGCAAGACCCCAAGCCCTCGAGCGAACAAGCACCCGTCCATGCCCGGCAATCTGCTCGACCATCCCGCAGCCCCGCGCGCGATACCGTTTGCGATCTACATCCTCTTCCTGTCGGTCGGCGGGCTGATTCCCGGGGTCGATTCGCGTTGGCTGTATCCGGTTCAGGTCGGGCTGGTGGCCCTGGCGATCGTTGCTTTCCGACGCCACTACGAGGAACTGCGCGGCGGACTTGCGCTTCGGCCCGCCCTGCTGGCCGTGGGCGTCGGGCTGGTGGTGTTCGCCCTCTGGATCTGGCTGGATTTTCCGTGGATGGTGGTCGGCGAGGGTAGCGCCGGCTACGATCCGCGTGACGACGGGCACATCAACGTGGTGCTCGCCACCCTCCGGATCCTGGGTGCCGCGGTCGTGGTCCCGATCATGGAGGAGTTGTTCTGGCGTTCGTTCGTGATGCGCTGGATCGACAAGCCGGCGTTCCTGTCGCTGGCGCCGTCGGCGGTCACCCTGAAGGGCCTCCTGCTCTCGTCGGTGGTGTTCGGCTTCGAACATCACCTCTGGTTTGCCGGCATCGTCGCCGGCCTTGCCTATGGCTGGCTCTACCGCGTCACCCGCAACCTCTGGGTGCCGACGATCGCTCACGCCGTCACCAATGGCGTACTGGGCGCATGGGTACTCTATACTGGCGCGTGGCAATTCTGGTGACAAGACGCTTGCGCTTGGTTATGCCGACAGCGTTCCGACGATTCGGAGCGGCCTGGTCGCTGGCGTTGCTCCCGGCCGTGTTCGCTCCCGGGACGGCGCATGCGCTCGACGGCGACCGTATCCGCCCGTCCATCGGCGTGGTCGGCACCTACTATTCCAACCTGTTCTATCTTGATGACCGGCAGCCTGTCGGCGCATTCCTGAAGAACGGCCAGCGCAGCGACTTCAGCTACGGTCTGCGGGGCGGGATCGCGGCCGATTACTACTTCGGACGCCAGTTCCTGACGATCAACGGCACGGCGACACAGAGCCAGTTCCAGACCTACGGTAACCTGGACAACGTCGCCTACAATG
>JAYTTO010000019.1:0-1788 GCA_043744975.1 Betaproteobacteria bacterium
CGCTCGCGTGCGATGTCGGCGGTGAGGTCGAGCGGGAAACCATAGGTGTCGTAGAGCTTGAACACCATCGACCCGTCGAGCATGCGGTCTTCCTTCTTCATCGCGGCGTCGAGCACTTCCATGCCGTGGTCCAACGTCTCGGCGAAGCGCTCTTCTTCCTGCAGGAGCACCTGCTCGACCCGGGTCTGCGCCGCCGTCAGCTCCGGATAGGCTTCGCCCATCACGCGGACGAGTTCGGCGACGACGGTGTGGAAGAACGGCTGCTTCTGCCCGAGCTTGTAGCCGTGGCGGATGGCGCGCCGCACGATGCGGCGCAAGACGTAGCCGCGCCCCTCGTTGCCGGGGATGACGCCGTCGACGATCAGGAAGCTGCAGGCGCGGATGTGATCGGCGATCACCTTGAGCGAGTTGCTCTCGCGGTCGGCCGTGCCGGTGGCGATGGCCGCGGCGGCGATGAGATCCCGGAACAGGTCGATCTCGTAGTTCGAATGCACCCCCTGCATCAGCGCGCTGACGCGTTCCAGGCCCATGCCGGTGTCGACCGAGGGCCGCGGCAGCGGATGCAGCGTGCCCTTGTCGTCGCGGTTGAACTGCATGAACACGAGGTTCCAGATCTCGATGTAGCGGTCGCCGTCGGCATCGGGCGAGCCGGGCGGGCCGCCGGCGACGTCCGGGCCATGGTCGTAGAAGATCTCGGTGCAGTAGCCGCAGGGACCGGTGTCGCCCATCTGCCAGAAGTTGTCGTTGGTGCCGATGCGGACCAGGCGGTCGGCGGGCACACCGATCTGTTCGAGCCAGATCGCGGCCGCGCCGTCGTCTTCGGTATGCACCGTGACCCACAGTTTCTCAGCCGGGATCTTCAGTTCATCCGTGAGAAAGCCCCAGGCGAAGGCGATCGCCTCCGGCTTGAAATAGTCGCCGAAGCTGAAGTTGCCCAGCATCTCGAAGAACGTGTGATGGCGCGCGGTGTAGCCGACGTTCTCGAGGTCGTTGTGCTTGCCGCCGGCACGGACGCAGCGCTGCGAGGTCGTGGCGCGCGAGTAGGCGCGCTTCTCCTGGCCGAGGAAGACGTCCTTGAACTGGACCATGCCGGCATTGGTGAACAGCAGCGTCGGATCGTTGCCCGGGACCAGCGGCGACGAATTGACGATCACGTGACCGTTGCGCCGGAAATACTCAAGAAATCGTTGACGTATCTCGCTGCTTTTCATGGTGGCATCAGGGAATCGAAAGGAAAACGTTGGTGCGTATCGCCGGCATCGGGGCCGGCGCCGCCGGTCGTGCCGCGCGGTGCGATCAGCGCAGCGCCGGGCCGCCCCAAGCAAGCAGCCCCCCATTGGGGGGTGCCGACCGCAGGAAGGCTGGGGGGGTTGTCATGCGCAGCGCCGGGCCGCCCCAAGCAAGCAGCCCCCCATTGGGGGGTGCCGACCGGAGGAAGGCTGGGGGGGTTGTCACCTCAGTCCAGGTTCTCGTCGAGCGGCGCTCGCAGCACCCGGCCGATCACCGACCGGCTGAAGCCGCGTGCCTCGAGATAGCGGCCCTGGCGGGCGCGCTCGGCCAGGGTGTCGGCCGGCTGGCTGAACTTGCGCAGGAAGATCGCGCGGGCCTGGTCGTACTCCGTGGCCTTCGCCTCGGCAACCACCTGGTCGATGAGTTCGCGACCGATGCCGCGCCGGCGCAGGTCACGCTCGATCGTGAGCGGGCCGTGCTTGCCCTGGTGGCGCCGCGACACCTGCTCGGCGCACCGCGAATCCGACACGTAGCCCACCGATGCAAGCTGGCCGATCA
>JAYTTO010000020.1:0-5173 GCA_043744975.1 Betaproteobacteria bacterium
GTCGCTGCAGATGTCGTCGACCCTGACGATGGAGGCCTGGATCAAGCCGACTGCCGACCAGTTCGGCATCATCGTCAACCGCGAGGGCGAGTACGAGATGGCGCGCTCCCAAAGCGGCGAGATCCAGTGGTCATTCAACAACGCCGTCACCGGCTGGCCATGGGTCGGTACCGGCTATGTCGCGCCGCTGAACGTCTGGACGCACATCGCCGTGACCTACAGCGATGGCGCCGTGCGTACTTACGCCAACGGGCGCCTGGTGCACTCCTACAACGGCACGGGGCCCGTCGCCGACGCCTTGCCCGATCAAAACGAACTGCGCATCGGCGACCGCCAGTTGTTCCAACAGACCTTCATCGGCTCGATCGACGATGTCCGGGTCTGGAACGTCGCCCGCAGTGCCGATCAGGTCCGCGACAACATCGGCGGCATCGACGGCGCAGTTGCCGGATTGGTGGGGCACTGGAAGTTCGACGAGGCGTTCGGTACCGTCGCCCGCGACAGTAGCGGCTTCGGCAACGACGGCAGCTTCGGTTCGAGGCTCGCCGGCGACGCGCCGTTCCGCGAGCGCGGGCCGGTCCACATCGCCACGTTCGACACCGGCGGCGATGTCGTCAGCCTGATGGCCGAGAGCTCCGAACCGAACGTGTTCGTCACCCTGGTCGGCAACGACGTCTACGTCACCGGCCAGAAGAATTTCAGCGGCACGGCCACCATCACGCTCACCGCCGTCGATGGCACGGGTGAGCGCGGCGAGGGCCGCGGCCGCGCCGCCACGCGCAGCTTCGACGTGACGTTCAAGGACAATGCTGTCTACGGCGTGAAATTCAACGACATCAACGGCAACGGTGTGCGCGACGCAGGCGAGGCGCTGCAGGACGGCGTGTTCGTGTTCGCCGATGCCAACGGCAACAACCGCTTCGACGACGGCGAGATTTCGACCTATACCGATGCCAACGGCGAGTACGCGCTGCGCGGGATCAAGGCGGTGCCGCTGGCGCCGGCGATCGTCGATGCGCCGACGGATGCCGTGCCGTTGGGCGGCACCGGCTCCAGCGTGACGAGGCTGCGCACCATCGGCTTCGGCATCTTCGCGTCGTTCACCAATCTCGTCAGCCGCACTGAGACGAGCATTGCCCTGACGCTCGACGGTTTCGCACTAGGAACGCTGAGGCTGACACCGGAGCTCATGGCTGGAAATGCGACCGTGGACGGCTTGGCGGCGGCTATCAACGGCCTGCTCGCCGCGCAGCAACTCGACAACCAGGTCGTCGTGTCGGCCGTGGGCAACCGGCTGCGCTTCTCGACGGTCGAGATCGGCGCGACCGCAACGCTTGGTGTCGCCGTGTCGACGACAACTACGGCGCGGGAAGAGGACTACTCGTTCCGGTTCTTCGGAGGTGGCTTCCGTCTCGACGCGACAAGGTTCCGCCCGACCGTGGTGACGCAGGGTGGTCTCGGCTTCCCCGCCGGCACGGCCAATGGTGTCGGGGCAAACACCTCCACCCGGTTGATCGAGATTCCGCTCCCTGGGTCCACACCTTGGGCCGACGCCGGTGACAACGGTGTTGGTACCGTCGGCCTGCGCGATGTCCAGTTCGACGCCCCGGGCGCGATACTCACGACCGAAGATTTCGGCAATCGCCAGATCGCCCTGCTGTCGGTCAAGGGACCGGACAACCTGATCGAAGGCACCGAGCTGGTCTTCACCGGGACGGCGATCGACCCGGCAACCATTGCCGCGCGACTGATCCCGATCTTCGGTCAGCATTACGCGCTCTCGTGGCGTCTGCTCGGACCCGACGGCAAGCTTGTGAAGAGCGGTGAGAGCAGCAAGTTCGCGTTCTCGTCGCTCAACGGCGGCGACTATCGGCTCTATTTCAGTGCGGCGACCGACGGCGAAGCGCCGGTCACCGGCTACCCGCTGCTGGTCAACCTGCATGTGTTGAATGCCCCGCCGACGCTCGAACTCGGCGCCGATCGCGACGTCATCCAGAGGGCGCGCGTCACCCTGGTCGGCACCACCTTGTTCGACCCGGGCACGGCCGACACCATCACCCTCGACGTGAACTGGGGCGACGGGCTGGCCGATCAGCTCACGTTCGCCCCGGGCAGCGATATCCCGACCGCACTCGCGGCGCTCGGCCACAGCTACGCCGACATCGGCGATTATCAGGTCCAGGTGAAGGCCTCGGACAACGACGGCGGCAAGACCCGCGACAGTATGCTGGTTCGCGTCCACAACGCGCCGCCGACAGTCTTCGTCGGCGAAGACCGCACCCTGAGCCAGGGCGGCACCGTCGTGCTGACGCCGCCTCGCGGGGATACCGTCGGCCTGATTCCGGGCGGCGTGTTCTTCCATGACGACGGCGCCGCCGGCGGCCACACCGCGATGGTCGATTGGGGCGATGGCACCGTCGAAGCGCTGACGGTCGAGGAGTTTCCGACGGCTTCCGAGGGTGCCCCGGATGGCACCGAAGGCAACGTCTTCGGCAGCCACCGCTATCTGAACCCCGGCCGCTATGACGTGTCGGTGACCGTGACAGACGACAGCGGCGGGGTCGGCACGTCGACGTTCGGTGCGATCGTCGGCAACGTGGCGCCGATCGTGAGCGTCGGGACGCCCCCGGCGCTGAATGAAGGGCAGATCTTCAACCTTGCCGATGCCGGCGTCAGCTTCACCGATCCGGGCCTGAACGACCCGTTCGCCGTCACGGTCGACTGGGGCGATGGCTCCGCGCTGCAATCCGCCGGTTTCGAGCCGCAAGGCAACGGCGACGGCGCGGCAACGCTGCGCAATGTGCTCGGGAGCCATGTGTATCTCGACAATGGCGAATACAACGTCGTGGTCAACGTGGACGACGGCACCGCCATGTCCTCGAATACGATCAAGGTCGACGTCGCCAACGTCGCACCGGTGCTGGCGACCGATACCGTGCTGCCCGCGGGCACCGAAGGCCAGCCGGTCGATTTCGAGATTGCCTTCACCGATGCGGGCAGTCTCGACACGCACACGGCCAGGGTCGATTTCGCCGATGGCGTTTCGATATCGGCCAATGTGGCGTTCGAGCCGAACGACAAGTCGCCGGGTCTGATCCGCTTCAGTCGTGCCTTCTTGCAGAGCGGGGAGCAGGGCTTCACCGTGACGCTCACCGACAAGGATGGCGGCGCAACCTCTGCCAATTATTCGGTGGCAATCGCCAACGCCAATCCGGTGGTCACCGGCCAACTGGGCGGCGACCTCATCGAGGGCACTCGCATCACGCTTGATGCGCTGATCGCCGACGTAAGCGCCGATGCGCCGTTCGCCGCCACGGTGGATTGGGGCGACGGCACCGCAAAGGTTGCCGTGAACACCCTGCCCGGCCAGGACGGTCAGTGGCGCGTCGCTGCCGACCACGTCTATGCGGACAACGGCCATTACGGCGTCCAGGTGGCGGTCACCGACAAAGATGGTGGAACCGGCACCCTGGCGCTCACCGCCGATGTCGCGAATGCCTCGCCGGTGGTGTCTGCCGGCGGCGCGGACCGCAATCTGAACCAGGGCGACACGCTGGTCCTGACCCCGACCCGCGGCAACGTCGTCGGCCTGATCCCCGGTGGCGTTTCCTTCCGCGACGTCGGCACGCTCGACACGCACGTCGCCACCGTCGACTGGGGCGACGGCACCACCTCGCCGCTGCAAGTCGAGGAGTCGCCGTTCGGACCGCCGGGATCGGCCGACGGCATGTCCGCCAACGTGTTCGGCAGCCATCGCTACCTGGGCCCCGGGCACTTCACCGTCACGGTCAAGGTGGTCGATGACAATGGCGGCATCGGCGTCGACACCTTCGGCGTGAACGTTGCCAATGTGGCACCGGTCGTCTCCACCGGACTCCCGGTTCAGATCGTCGAGGGCGCGACCTACGACCTCGCCGGCGCCGGCATCCTGTTCAACGATCCCGGCAGTAACGACCCGTTTGCAGTCACCGTCGACTGGGGCGACGGCAGCGGGCCGCAGGCGGCGAGCTTCGAAGTGCTCGCCCGGGAAGGCGGAGACAATGCGCCGGTATTGCGCAAGGTGCTGGGCAGCCACACCTACCGCGACAACGGCAATTTCAACGTCACGGTCACCGTGAGCGACGGCACCGCCTCGCGGTCGACATCGTTCGCCGTCACTGTTGCGAACGAAGCCCCGAAACGGGTTCCGGGCGAGGTCCTGCCCGGCGGCACCGAAGGCCTGTCGACCGATTTCGTGATCTCGTTCACAGACGCCGGGCTGCTCGACACGCACGTCGCCGCGGTGACGTTCGCCGACGGTGGCGCCACTTCCGACATCGTGCTGTTCGAGCCTAACAACGACCGGCCCGGGCAGATCCGCTTCAGCCACACGTTCCTCCAGAGCGGCTCCCAGAGCTTCGACCTGCACATCACCGACAAGGACGGTGCGGTGCTGTCGTCGACGCTCTCGGTCGCCGTCGCCAACGTCGCGCCGGTCGTCACGGGTCATCTGGTGGGCGAGACCTTCCTCGAAGGCTCTCCGGTCTCGCTCGACGCGCTCGTCACCGATGTCGCCGGCGACGACCCGTTCACCGCGAACATCGACTGGGGCGACCAGACGGCGCCGGCGCCGGCGCTGGTGGTGCGCGGCGAGAACGGCCAGTGGCATGTCGCCGCATCCCATACCTATGCCGACGATGGTTCCTATGCGATCCAGTTGAGCGTCAACGACAAGGATGGTGCCACCGGCACCCTCTCCCTCAATACTGACGTTGCCGACGTCGCGCCGGTGGTCACGATCAGCGGCCCGAATCGGGTACTCGAGGTGACGCCGTTCACGATCGACCTCTCGGTGACCGATCCCGGCGACGACGCCATCGACTACTGGCTGGTCGATTTCGGCGACGGCCTGGGCCAGCAGCGCTTCGACGGCAACCCGGCCTCGGTTTCGTACCAGTACTCCACCGCCGGCGTCACCCACAGCATCGTGGCGACCGCGGTGGACGTTGACGAGGGTGGTCCGGATGGGCGGCGTACCGCGTCCAACACGCTCGATGTCCGGGTCGGGGCCGACTACCTCAAGGTCACGGACTTCACCCCGACGGCCTCGGGCTTCGCGGTGCGGTTCAACCGGACCTTCGACGCGAGCGTCATCAATCTCTACTCGGGTGCAACGTCGGTTGCCGGGACGCCG
>JAYTTO010000021.1:0-9310 GCA_043744975.1 Betaproteobacteria bacterium
CGCCACGTTGCGGGTCACCACGGTCAGGCCGTGAACCTTCGCCGTTGCCGCAATCATCGCGTCCTCCGAGATCGTGGCGGATTTCCGGTGCATCAGACGTGCCCAAGTCCGGAAGACGGTGGCATCCGCAGGCAGTACGTTGTACGAGTCGGCGATAAGCTCCAACCACGACTCGATCTCGCCGGCTTTTGCTTCGTCCTGATCCCTGGTCAGTTCTATGCCGGTCTGTATCTCTCCGATGGTTACTGCGGAAAGAAACAAGTGCGTATCCTCGACTGCCTGCAACCACGCAACGACGCCGCCGTGCGGGCGAGGCTTGCGCAATTCGGAGACGACGTTCGTATCCAACAAGTACATGGCAGTTACCGGAACGTAGAGGGCTTGCGGCGTCGCAAGACACCCCGTTCAGGCAGGACAAGCTCGGCTCGCGCAGTCTCCGCGAGCAGCAGGCGCTTCAGGGAAGGCTTTGCCGCCGCCTGCAGTCGACGCCACTCATCCACGGGCACCAACACCGCAGCTTCAGAACCGCGCTTGGTTACCATCTGGGGGCCTTCCGCCAAGCACCTCTCGAGGAACTCGCTGAACCGCGCCTTCGCATCTTGAACAGGCCAAGCTTGCACGTTATCTCTTTCATGACTAGTGTTCTGACTAGTTTACCATCGCATAAAAATACGGTCCATCCGATCGCATGAGTTCCGTGAAACTGCCCGCACACGTCTATCACCTCGCCGAGGCGTCGAACCGGACGTCGATCCGGCGCCACGGACTGCTTACCGCGTCGCGCCTGCTCGGGGTGTGTCTGGTCGGCACGACTCCCGCCGACTGGTGTGCGACCTTGAACGGCAGGGCGGTCTTCGGAGCCCCCTGAGACCATGCGCCCGGGTCTCGTGGATCGACGAACGCTTCTCCTTGCAGCGATCTTTCCGATCGTCACCACCGGGCTGCTGAACGAGTTCTGGGTCGAGCCCGCCTATCGCCACGGCGTCGTGTGGTTCTACCTGGCCGATTCGCTCCAATGGATTGTCGTGCCGGCTCTGGTCTGGCTCTTCGTTCTTCGCCCGGGCGGCATCAAGCCCGTGGAGTACGGACTCGACTTCGCCCCGTATGCGAAGCGCCCGCTCGATGCCGTCGCCTTGTTCGTCTTCGTGGCGCTGCTATTGTGGCTTTCGTACGAACCGGTAAAAGGTGTCGCGCTCCGCTATCTCGCGCCGTACGCCAATCCGTTCGGCTACGCGAACACCATCCCGGCGTCGTTTCTCGGGAAGGCGGCTGGCGTGATCTATTTCTCGGTCACTGCCGCGGTTGTCGAAGAGGTCGCTTTCCGCGGCCTGACCTGGGCCTATCTGTCGCTCGTCTTCCCGCTCAAACATCGGGCGTTCTGGTACATCGTGCTCTCGTCACTGCTGTTCGCATCCGTGCATTCGGAGCAGGGGCCGCATGGCGTGATCGCGGCGTTCACGTTCGGGCTTATGGCGGCTTTCCTCTATTCCAGGCTGCAGAACCTGTGGCCGCTGGTGTTTGGTCACTGTGTCGGCGACGTGATCAGCTTCTGGAGCTGAGCGTCGCCGTGGCACTCGTCCAGGAAGCGGGAGATCCGCCGCGTTGACGATGTCCGGCACTTGATCGTTGGGGGGGCTTGGGTCAATGCACGGCGGCGCTCACTGAGAGTCGGTCGATCATTGATTCGTTGAAGAAGGTCCGGTACGAAGCCGTACCGGTGACGACGTTCAACAATTGCCGGGTGGCGTCCGCGTTGCGGCTGACGCCCAGATAGAAATCCATCAGCGGGGCCGGATCGATCAACTGCGCGGAACGCAGGGTGTAGTCGAAGATGTCGCGCGTGCGCTCGCGCAGGTCCCGCTGATAGCCTGCCATCGCCGATTCCAGGTCGAGCCGGCCGGCAGCGTTGCTGCCGAGAGCATCGGCGAGCAACTGCGCCCCGAGAAAGGCATCGCCGATGCCCATGCCGGTGATCGGATCGCGGTGATAGGCGGCATCCCCGACCAGCGCCCAGCCTCTGCCCCACGATTGCCGATAGAAGTTGGGAAGCTTACTGGTCCCTCTGAAGGGTTCGACCCGCCGCCCCGCACGAACACGGGACGAAAGTGATGACGAACACTCCAATGCCGAAAGGAATGTGGCTTCGACAGCCGCGCCATAGGTCGCCCGTTCGGCGTATGGCACGCCGACATAGATGCAGGTTAGATTGTCATGGGTCGGGAACAGCAGGACAACGCGATCGGGACGCCGGTAGAACTCGACGCCTTCGGTCGGAACGCCTTCCCAGTAAGCGTAATTACCGCAGGTTAGCGATGCATGTTCGATGTCGACACGAGCGTCCACATCCCGCGCCACCCGCGACCAGAGACCATCGGCACCGATGACGATGGCGGCGTGCTCGACCGATTCGTGCCCTGCGGCATCGATCGATCGAACGCCGATGACCCGGTCGCCGTCGCGAACGAGTTCCTTGACCATCACGCCTTCGCGAACGTCCGCGCCGGCCTCGCGCGCCGCCGTGACCAGGAGGTGATCCAGGACGCTACGACGCGGACTGTACATGGCATTCGTCCCATTCACGGCATCCGGCGTGCCGCGGATGACGACCGGTCCGAGATCCACCGTGATGGTGTCGATCAGCGGGCAGCCGGTAGCTGCGAGCCTGGGGAGCAAGCCCCATGCGGCGAGCATCGATGTTGCCCGCGGCGGCATGAAGTGGGTCGACATCGTATCGCTGGGAAATCGTGCCCGGTCGAGGGCGAGGACGCGACGGCCCTGGCGCGCCAGCAGCATCGCCACCGGCGCGCCAGCGCAGCGCGAGCCCACCACGATGGCATCAGAATGTGCCACGTAGGTCGTCCTCCATGGGTGGGCTATTTCGGGTTCTGCGGGTCATCGGATGGATTCACGTACTTGAAATCGATCGGTCCCATGCCATGCAGCAGAATCACGACTTCGCCCTTGGTGTAAGCGTAGTGGTTTTCACCGGCGGGCGTGATGGCGAAGCTGCCGACCGGCAGGGCCTTGCCCGACTTCGTGTCGAGCTTGCCGCCCATGCCCATGAAGAGCGTGCCCGTCAGGATGGTGACGTGCTCGTCCTTGGGATGCGAGTGCGCGGGGATCGCGTAGTTCGGCGGGAACTTGAGCCGGACCGTGTAGAGACCTTCGCCGCCTGGATTGCCGTTCAGCACGGAGATCATCGCGCCTGCCGGCAGCATGGGCGGTGCTTGCCCCCATTGGACCTCACCGAGCGTCTGCATCAGATGCTCGGTTGCGTGGGCGGCCTGAAGCGGCAGTGTCATCGACAGGGCTATGCAAAGCGCGCCAAGCGTCATGTTAAAACTGGGTTTCATGATGTCTCCCCGATCCTTGTTTCGTGAATGGACGCGGCGGTGACGTTCGCGCCCCGGGACGAGGGGCAGCGGGTAGCGCCGCGACGACGTTCCATCTGTAGGGCTGTACAATAGAAAGAACGACCGTGCTTCATAATAAGAACGAACGGTCGTGCTGTCAAAACTTTTGTGAGGGACAAGGTGCGAACCAAACGCCTGCGCGCCGACGGCGCGCGAACCTACGACTCGATCCTGCGGGCGGCGGCCGATCTTGCATCCACGGATGGCCTGGACGGTCTGACGATCGGGTCGTTGGCCGAAAGGCTCAAGTTGAGCAAGAGCGGGCTCTTCACGCATTTCGGCTCGAAGGAAAGATTGCAACTGGCGACGATCGAAGCTGCGCGCCTGCGGTACGTTGCTACCGTGCTCGAGCCGGCTCTCGAGGCGCCGCGCGGCGTCGCCCGTCTGAGGGCGGTCTGCGAGCGCGTCCTCGACTACATCGAGAAACCGGAATTCCCGGGCGGGTGTTTTTTCTGCGTCACCACGGCGGAGTTTCACGCCAAGCCGGGGACGGTCCGGGATGCAATCAACCTCTGCAAGGGCTATAAGCGCGGATTGCTACTGACGCTGGCGGAGCAGGCCAGGGAATTGGGCGAGTTGTCGGCCGATGTCGATACTGCGCAACTGGCCTTCGAACTGGAAACGGTGGTGGACACGCCCACATGGTCGGTCGCAACGGAACACAAGCAGCGCGAACTCGACCATGCCCGCAAGGCCGTCGAGAACATCCTGGGGCGCGCCGGGGCGCCAGCGGCGCCGTGCAAGGCCAAGTCCCGAGCTGCAAGAATGCCGTCGCAACAGTCGGCGCGCTGAAATCCGGATCACGCCGCGCAAGGACTTTTGAAGGTGGCGACCAATGCTGGCGTGCAGCAATCACCAGCGCGACAGGTCGCTGGCACATTGGCGGCCTGGATGTGTCTCGTCCGGATGCGATCGGCGCGGTTCATGGTGGCGCTGGTGCTATCGATCGCGGCGTTCATCGTGGTGCTCGTGTCACTTAAGACTCTCGCGCCGATGGCCGGCTGAGATCACCCCCACAACCTTCCTTCGGTCGGCACTCCCCAATGGGGGCACTGCGCTTGCGGACTGAACCCAGGCACAGACAGTCCCTGCGGACTGTCTGTGCCTGGTGAACGACAACGGACTCCGGCCGCTGGCAGGCCCGGCGCGCCGTTGAGCATTCCGCCGTTCCAGCGACAAACGGCAGCCCAGGGCTGCCGTTGTCGTTTTGCAGTTCAGTCGTTGATGCTCACCATCGCAACAGCATAGGCACCCAGGGCGAGCGGCGTCGTGGTCGACAACGGCTTCCACTTGCTCTGGAAGGCGGCCGGATCGGTCGTGGCCTGGACGAAGCTGCCTTCGTCCAGCATCGACACGAAAGCGTCGCCCCGCAGCCTTGACAGGGCGACCTTCTGCTTGTCCGCCGTCAGGTTGACAATCCACAGCACCGTGCCGCCCTTCGCCTTCCAGGCCAGCGTTTCCACCTTGGTGTTGTCCGACGAGGTGGCCGTCACCTGGCGGCAACCGGCGCTGCGGGCCAGGCCGGTGAGGACATGGAAGGCCGGGTACACCTGGGCCTGCGGGTTGGTGTCGTACCCGGGCTGCCTGCCGTCGCCGGGACGATGGATGAATCCCAGCGGACCCGTCGGCGTGCCGAGAATGACCGACGCGACCGTCGTGCGCGCCATCGTTGCCACGTAACCCAGCGTCCAGGCGGCGCCGAACAGGGCGCGGGTGCGGGGGTCGGCCTGCACCAGGCATAGCCGCTCGTTGTCAGGGTTTGGCGTGAAGGTCTTGCCATGGGGATTGTCGCGGCAGCCGATGGCGCTGGGGCCGACGCGGTGCGCCTTGTCGCCGATGAAGGTCCGCGCGGTCTCGATCTGGTACGGCAGTGCCACCAGCGTCTCCATCACGGCACGGTCGTCGGCCGCATGGACGATCGGGCAGGTGGTATTGGTCACGAAATCGAGCAGGTCCGCCGGCGGACGCTTGCGGTTCAGCTCGGTGAAGAACGAGAACATCCCGCCGCCCAACGGGAGGCGGGGAAACGCGGCGCGCGCCGCGGCATAGAGCTGGTCGAGCGACGGGGCGGGCGGGCGTTCGCCTGCCGGGAGCACCGACTTCAGGTCGCCGACCGGGCAGACCGCGATCGACGCCAGCTTCAGGCCCGACTCGGTGACCAGCGCCGCCAACCGCTTCAGTTCGCCGGCATAGCCGTCCAGGCTCTCGACCACGATCTCGAGCGACACCGACGCGCCGGTCTGTTCGGCCAGCACGCGGAAGCCGTAGAGTTGCTTCAGTCCGTGCTCGGCGCGGGGATCGAAGTGGCATACCAGCACCTGCGGTCCGAGGCGCTGCAGCAGTGACAGTCGCTCGATGGTCGATTCGATCTCGCCGACCGGCAGGCCGATGCCGATCGCCGGCATCGGCTTGCGCGATGCCGCGCCGAGCCTGACGTCGATCGGTGCCGTTGCAGCGGCCCGCGCGGCCGCCGGCACCTTCCCGCTCAACGAGAACCGCACCGACTGCTTCACCGGCACGCCCTTGGGCAGGGTGTACGGCCAGGGCAGGGCGAGCGGGCGCACGTAGGTCTTGAACGACGCGTCGGTCCAGTTGCGGTGATCCTCCATCTCCCAGGTGTCGCCTTCCATGCGCACGTTCGCGTCGACGCCGGCCAGGACCTGATGGGACAGGGAGCGGATGTGCAGGAACGGCTGGATCGGGTTCACGTGCCGCGGAAAGCTCGATCGCTCGACCGCGCCGTCCACGTGCTCGATGCGCAAGCGTTTGCCGACTACGCCGGCGAGCGGATGCAGGATCACGAAGCCGGTGCGGGCGGTAAGGAAATCGGTGCCGGGGGTGGCGACGCCGTCGAAGTCGAGACTGCCGTCGGCATGCCCTTCGATCCGGATGTCGAACCCGATGCTCATGCCGTTGCTGCCGCAGCTCGCCTGGTACGACACCGAGAAGCCGTCGGGGCGTTGATCGACCTTCAGGCCGCTCAGCGTCGGCACATAGGTGCCCCAGTTCTCGTCGCGCACCAGGAAGGCGATGGCGCGCAGCGCCTCGACGCCGTTCACGCGCAGATAGCGCAACTGGCCGTTGTCGAGTTCGACGCTGAGCGGGCCGGCGTTGAGGCGGCGGCCCGGGACGACAGGCTGTTCGGTGCCGACACGGATAACGGCAGGAGACGGGAGCGGTTTCTTCACGAGTTTCTCCGAAGGGGCAACAGCGTCAGCCCGGGACGACCAGCCCGCTGTCGGGGTCGATGAGCACGACACGGTTCATGTCGAAGGCGATCTCGATGCGTTCGCCGGGCTGCGAGACGTCGTGCGCCTGCAGCTCGGCAACCACCGGCGCGTCGCCCAGCCGGAACGTCGCGTAGGTGCGCGCGCCGGTGGGCTGGAGCAGATCGACAGTCACTGTGTGGCGCACGATGCCAGCCCGGGATTCGCCGGTGCCGCTGCGGCTCATGTGCTCCGGCCGCACGCCGAGCACCACCGGCTTGCCGGCGTGGCCCGCCATCGCCGCGGTGCGCGCGGGCGGCAGCGCCAGTTCGGTAGTTTCGTTGATCCGCACGGTGAGCGCGCCGCGGGCTGCTGTCAGTGTCGCCGGCACGAAGTTCATCGCCGGCGATCCGAGAAAACCTGCCACGTAGCGGGTGGCCGGACGCTCGTACAGGTCGAGCGGCGCGCCCTGCTGTTCGATGCGGCCCTCGCGCATGAGCACGATGCGATCGGCCATGGTCATGGCCTCGATCTGGTCGTGGGTGACGTAGATCATGGTCTTGCCCAGTTCCTGGTGCAGGCGCTTGATCTCGCCGCGCATCTCGTCGCGCAACTGGGCGTCGAGGTTCGAGAGCGGTTCGTCGAACAGGTAGAGGCGCGCGTTGCGGACCACGGCGCGGCCGATCGCGACGCGCTGCAACTGCCCGCCGGAGAGCTGGCGCGGAAACCGCTCGAGCAGGTGGTCGATGGCGAGCATGCGCGCGGCCCGGTGCACCTTCGGCTCGATCTCGGCCTTCGGCGTGCGCCGCGCCCGCAGGCCGAAGGCGATGTTCTCGAACACGGTCATGTACGGATACAGCGCATAGTTCTGGAACACCATTGCGATGTCGCGGTCGCGCGGCGGCAGGTCGTTGACCCGCTGGCCGCCGATCTCGATGCTGCCCTGGTTGGCGTCCTCCAGGCCGGCGATGGTTCGCAGCAGCGTGCTCTTGCCGCAGCCGGACTGCCCGACCAGCACGGTGAACTCGCCGGCCGGGATCTCCAGGTCGATGCCCTTCACGACGTGGGTCTTGTCGTAGTACTTGTGCAGATCGGTGATCCTCAGGTCCGCCATCTTCCTATCCCTTGACTGCGCCAAGCGACATCCCGCGCACCAGGTAGCGCTGCATGAAGCCGACGATGATGAAGATCGGCACCGTGCCCAGTACCGACATGGCCGAGATCTTGGCCCAGAAATTCGATTGCCCGCCGAAGTAGTGCGTCACCTGCACGGTGTAGGTCGTGACTTCGGTGCGCGTGAGCACCAGCGCGAAGATGAAGTCGTTCCAGGCGAATACGAAGGTGAAGATGGCGGTAGCGAAGAGGCCGGCGCGGCACATCGGAAACACCACCTTCCACAGCACCTGCCAGCGGGTGCAGCCGTCGACCAGCGCCGACTCCTCCAGCGCCTTCGGGATGTCGAGGATGTAGCCGCGCATCATCCAGATCACGTAGGGTAGGTTGAACGCGGTGTAGAGGATGATCAGGCCGACGTAGGTATCCACCAGCTTGAACCAGACATAGAGCAGGAAGATCGGGAACACCACCGCGATCGGTGGCACCATGCGCTGCGAGATGATCCAGTTGGCGAGGTGGTCGCCGCCGGTGCGAAAGCGCGCGATGCTGTAGGCGCAGAGCGTGCCGAGGAACATGGCGATCACCGTGCTCACGCCGGCGACGACGAAGCTGTTCCACACGGTGGTGGCGTCGCCGTCCTTGAACAGCACGGCATAGCTGTTGAACTGGAGCTGGCCCGGCCACCATTTCGGCGGGTAGGAGTAGATCTCGTCGGCGGTCTTGAACGAGATCATGAACAGCCAGTAGATCGGGAACACGAAGAACAGCGTCAGCACGCTCGCGGCGGCGAGCCGCAAGGCGAGTTTCACGCGATGCCGGCGGGTGGTGTTCATCGGGTGAGCTCGATCTTCTTCAGCGCCGCCATCACGATGGCCGAGAGCAGCACGATGATCATCAGCGCCACCGCCGCGGTGTAGCTGGTCTCGAACTGCTGGAAGCCTTTCACATAGGCGAAGATCGAGACGGTCTCGGTCATGGTGCCGGGGCCGCCCTTGGTCAGCGCCCAGATGATGTCGAACAGCCGGAACAGGTCGAGCGCCCGGATCAGGATGGCGATCGCCATCACCGGCCAGATCGCCGGCAGCACGATGCGGAAGAACGTGCGCCACCAGCCGGCGCCGTCGATGGCGGCGGCCTCGAGTTGCGACTTGTCCACGGCCGACAGGGCGGCGAGCAGCAGCAGGAACATGAACGGCGTCCACTGCCAGATCTCGGCCACGAGAATCGCCGGGTAGACGAGATCGGGCTTTATGGTCCAGAGGATCGTGGTGTCGGGGCCGAGGATCCAGCCGAGCACGTCGTTGATCGGACCGAACCGCTGGTCGAACATCAGCGACCACGTCGCGCCAGCGACGATCGGCGAAACCACCACCGGCAGCACCAGCAGCGCCACGAACACCTGGCGGCCGGGCAGGCGGTCGATGAACAGTTGCGCCATGGCGAGCCCGAGCACGAGTTCGATCGGCAGGGCGATGACGGTGAAGACGACGGTGTGCAGCAGCGACTGCCACAGGCGCTCGTCGTCGAACAGCAGCCTGAAGTTGCGCAGGCCCTGGAACGACGTGTCGACCTCGG
>JAYTTO010000022.1:0-6919 GCA_043744975.1 Betaproteobacteria bacterium
CTGGGTCGGCTTGTTCGCGCTGGTGATGTTCGCCCCGATCCTGATGGAATGGGGCAGTTCGTGGCTGATCTTTCTCGGGCCGGCCTGGGTCGGCACCACCATCGGCGGCATCCTGCTGGGCAAGAGTTCGCTCACCGGCAAGGGTGGCGATCGGCGCTGGGCCAATCTGTTGGCGCGGATTGCACCCTATGTGTTCGTGCTCGGCTTGCTGCTGTTGTTGTCGTGGGCCCAACACGTGATGCTCGAAAAGGTCTATCCCTGCGAGCCCGGCAAATGTCACGAAGCGGCGCGCGAAGTCATTGCCATCGGATCTGACTCCAAGACCGGTTGCCCGGTGTCGCCAACGATTTGTCCGGTCGCTTATGGCGAAGTGCTGGCCGATGCCGTCGCAACCCTCGATGCGGCCTCGCGGCCGGGGCTGCTGCTGTGGGCACTCGGCCTGTTCGGCGTGTGGGCCCTGCTCGCGTGGCGCGTCGACATCAATCTGTTTTCGTTGCATCACTTTTATCACAACCGTCTCGCGCGCTGTTATCTGGGCGCCTCGCGCAAACAGCGCGATCCGCAGATCATCACCGGCTTTGACCGGATGGACGATCTGCCGATGGCATCGCTGTCGCGCCCGACGCTCCTCGACGGCAAGCCGTGCGAGGTCTACCAGCGGCCGTTCCACCTGATCAACACCGCACTCAATCTGGTGCACGGACGCCAGCTCGCCTGGCAGCAGCGCAAGGCGGCGTCGTTCGTGTTCACGCCGCGGTCGGTAGGCTACGAGTTGCCGCCGAGCTGGGTTGACAACCGGGTCGATGGCAAGGGTGGCGAGGCGGCGGCGCAGAGCTGTTTCCGGCCGGCCGAGAAGTACCTCGGGGAAGGCGGTATCGCGCTCGGCAGCGCGATGGCGATCTCGGGCGCGGCCGCGAGTCCGAACATGGGCTATCACTCGTCGCCGGCGTTGTCGTTCCTGATGACGCTGTTCGACGTGCGGCTGGGCCGCTGGTGCGGCAACCCGCAGCACCCGACCGCCTGGCAGCGCCGCGGCCCGCGTTTCTCCGGGCGTTATCTGCTGAGCGAACTCTTCGGGCTCACCAACGAGACCACGCCGTTCGTGTATCTCTCCGACGGCGGTCATTTCGAAAACCTTGCGGTCTACGAACTGGTGCGGCGCCGCTGCCGCTTCATCGTGGTGTCGGATGCCGGCCAGGACGGCGCCATCGCGTTCGAAGATCTCGGCAACATGATCCGCAAGTGCCAGATCGACCTCGGCATCGAGATCGAGCTGTCGGTGGCGGCGATGCGTCCGGAGGGGCCGGCGATGCGCAGCCTGCACCATTGCGCCGTCGGGCTGATCCACTACGAGCGCGTTGACGGTGCCACCGCGGCGCCCGGCATCCTGGTCTACATCAAGCCCACGCTCACCGGCAACGAACCCACCGATATCGGCAACTACGTCACCGCGCATCCGGATTTCCCGCATCAGTCCACGGCCGACCAGTGGTTCGACGAGGAGCAGTTCGAGAGCTACCGCAAGATCGGGCACCACATCTGCAACGCCGTGTTTGCTTCGGCCGCGCTCGACGCACAAGGGCGGCCGCGGGTCGACGTGACCAACGAGGAGCTGTTCCAGACCGTGCGCGAACAGTGGTATCCGCCGGCGCCCGGCGCGGCGATGGTGACCTCACACTCGCACTCGCTGCAGACCATCTACGAACAGATCCGCACCGCACCCGAACTCTCGTTCCTCGATGCGCAGATCTACCCCGAATGGCCGGCGCTGGCCGAGATGGTGGAGCCGCGCTACACCGGCCGGCTCTGGTTGCCCGAGACCATGTCCGAGTTGCGCGCCGGCTTCTATCTTTGCAGCCGCATGATCGAGCTGATGGAGGATGTGTATCGCGACCTGCGGCTCGAAGACAACTTCGACCATCCTGACAATCGCGGCTGGATGAACCTGTGCCGTCACTGGGCCGGTGCGGCGATGCTGCAAGCCACCTGGAGCGTTACCGCCAGCACTTTCGACGCGCGCTTCCAGCGCTTCTGCGAATGGCGACTTGGGCTGACGGTGGGCGACGTGGTCTACATCGACGAGCGCTGGGACGTCGGTGCCAAGGCCGGGCCCGAACTCGACACCGCGCTCGCCGCGCTCGATCACATCAAGGCTCTCAATCCGTTCGAGCGCGACCTGTTGCGCGACTTTGCCCGCTTCCATGCGGATGACCTGCACGGCACCATCCATCTGTTCGTGTTGCAGACACGGGTCCGGAGCACGATGCCGCGCTCCACCGCCGAGACCAGCCTGCCGGCCGAGAGCGAACGGCTCGGCCTGCGCTTCAGCTTCGGCTTCGCGCTGGTGCGCGAGGTCGACGGCGTGTTCGAGATGCTCTACTTCAGAGTGCAGGACCACCTGCGCATGATGGGCTTGGGCCGCACGGCGCTCAGAGTGCTGGTCAAGGCATTCAACTTCGATCGATTGCATCGGGTCCGGCCGATGCCCACCGGCGCCGCCGAGCAGACCACCGATGCCGGCATCGAGCGTTTTCGCCGCATGTATCGCTCGGCCTGGTTCGACCGCAACCGCGCGCCCTGAACCATCGCATTCCCCGAAGGAGCAACAGCATGAGACTCGTCGCGACATTGCTGGCCCTGCTGAGCGTGGCAGGTTGCGGTACCACCGGGCTGTCGAGCCGGCAGCTCGAACGCGTGGCAAAAGATTGGTCGCTGTCGATCCGCGCGAGCCAGGTGATTCCGGTCTATCCGCTCACCGAAGACCTGCAGCCCGGCGACGTGTTCCTGGTGCAGACGCCGGTGGAGGACCAGGTCAAGGTGTATCGCAAGCGCGGCTTCCTCCCGCTCGAGAACCAGCTCACGCGCCTGTCAGTGGCGGGGTATCCGGCGTTCTATTCGCAGTGGCCCGGCGTCGACGGCGAGAAGCCGATGACGCCGCCACGGCTATGGCAGTTCCCGAACGGCACCGAGGCGGGCGATGCCGATTTCGCGCGCGCGCCGCTGGTGGCTTTCCCGTCGTACAGCTTCGCGGTGAGTCGTAGCGGCGGATTAAATGTGGCCTTGCCGGTGCAGGGCGTGCCGCTCGGGCTGAACCTGCTCGACGCATCGTCCGCAACCGGCACCATCACCATGAAAGACGCCTACACCTATGGGTTGCCGGCGCAGGTGCTGCAGCAGGCGCTCGAGGAATGGGTCGGGGGCAATGGTCCGTATGTGCGGCAATTCGCACCGCCGGTCGCGATGGCCAAGGATTCAAAGGGAGCGGCACAGCCGTTCTTTCTGCGGGTGGTCAATCGCGTGTATCTGGTGAAGACTGTCGACGTGTCGCTGATGGCCAACCGCAGTTCCGCCGGCTCGGCGGATGTCGGCGCCGGTAAGGCGGTCGAGTTGCTCAACCTCGGCACCGAGAAGGAAACCGCGCGCCGCTTCGACGAGGTCAACGCCATCATCTCGAAAGCGAATGCCGGTGTCGTCGATGCGGCAAAGGCTGCACTGCCCGGCGGCAGCGTGAAGGTGGCGATGGCGACCGGCCGGACTATCTCGCTGGTCGAGACATTCGCCCGACCGCTGGTGGTGGGCTATCTTGCCTTCGACTTCCCGATTCTGGCGGGAGGGCGCATCGGCCCGCCAGTGGCCACCTTCTCGCAACTCGAGAACCGCCCGCAGATCACCGGGGTCCCGATCCAGTACACCGGTTGCGATCCCGATTGCCGGGTGCTGCGAACGTGGATCAAGGCCAACCCGGCGAACAAGCCGGCGCTGGAGCAATGGCTGGAGAAGAACGGCAAGGGCGCCGCGATCGCCGATCTGCTCACCGGTGACAAAGCCGATCTGCGCCGCCGCGCCCGCGAAGCGCTCGTGCAACCCTGACATCTACGTTCACACCAGGAGAACCGCCATGGCACTGCAACCACCATCACCCCAGAAGGGCGTCCCGCGCAGCGACATCGGTCAGGTCACCGATGCGATGCTGATGGACGACCGGGTCAAGTGGCTCGCGGTCGTGTTCGAAGCGAAGGGACCGATGGAGGATCAGTTCACGGTGACGCCGTATGTGATCGATCCGACCGCCGCGTGATGTGGGGGCAGTACTTCGTCAGTCGTGCAGGATCTGCCAGAACTTCCGATAGCGCCAGTTGAGTTGAGCAGAGGGCGGGGTCTGCACATACGTGCCGGAGATCACGCCCTGCACCGTCTTGCCGTTGATCAGGACGACGACCGGGACCGGTGAGGGCAGGAAGCCGCCACCGGGTACGACGTTGTAACGTGTGGCCGCGGAGTAGCTCTGTCCTACCGGCGGCGAAGCGGATGCGGTGGCATCGGCGAAGCTCACGGCATAGGCACGCGCCGTTCCAAGATTCGAGCAAGCGCCGGCCGCCGCCTGCGAGGCGGGCTGGTTGGTATTGAAGTAGGTGATTCCGGCCACGGTGACGCTGCCCCCGATGACCTTTTCGCCGGCTGCCATTGTCACCATCCATCCACTTGCCCCTGCGAGAGCGTTCTTGGTCGCCGTCAGGGTCGCGCCGGATGTGTTCTGAAGCGCATTGGCGGACGCGTCGAAGAGATCCGCTTCGGTGATCGTTGCCTGACCGGTACCCGAAAGGCCGGTGCGGCGGTCCTTGAACATGTAGAAGCGGTTGACGACCGTCGTGTCGAACGGGTGTTCCCGGTCACCACTGCCAATGAGCACCGCGTCATAGGGACCATTGGCGTCGCTGCCATAAACCACGTCCGGCGGATACAGAAACTTGCGTGCTCCGGCGGTCCCCGACCCGCCGACCGAGGCCAGCAGGTTGACCGTCCAGTTGGCGATGCTGGCATCGCCGATGTCCACCCGCCAGACGTTGCCGCCGGTGTCCGGGATGTAGACCCGATCGGCGAAGCCATCGGCGTTTCGATCCAGGATTGTCGGGTCCGAGGCCATGCTGTAGGTCATCCCGGATACGGTCACGTTGGCGCTGGCGCCCGTCGGCGCGGGCCCCGCCTGCCAGATGACATTGCCGGTCAATGCGTCGATGACCAGCAGGCCACGACCTGCAGCGTCGGCGCTGGCGGGCAAATTGTCCTCGTTGGCGGCGTCGTAGCCCGCACCCATGATCACCACCGGGTTCGCGTTGCCCTTGATCGTGGCCACTTTCGGCGTGGACCAGGTCTGCCCCAGCTCCCTATAGCCGGAACTGGTCGAGTCCCGCTGCCACATCAGCTTTGGGTTTGTCGGGTCGCTGACGTCGAGCGCGATCAGGTACGGTCCGCCGCGCCGCATGCTCAGATACAGATAGACCTTGTCGCCGTTGCTCGCGATGAGCTTGCCGTCGTTGTCGGTGTCGAGCAGGTAGACCCCGACCGAACCGTCGACGAAGTACGGCTTCTTGGCGCTGGGCGAGATCTGCACCGTGTTGTCGCGCAGCCGCTTCAGTTGGCCGAAGAACTGCGACGGTACGAAGCCCCAGACTTCCGCCCCCGAACCGCTACCCTGGCCGGCACGGACGGCGTGGAACACGCCATCGTTCGCACCGTAGTACGCGTACACGTCGTTGTTGTCGCCATTCCGGTTGTAGTTGATGACAGCCGGCCGGGAGTGGAGGACGTCGCCATGGATCGAGGCGCGCACGTCCGTTGTGATGCCGTCCGCGTTTTCGTCGCCGGCGTTGTCCTGGCCCCGGACCCAGTTGACGATGTCGCGCAACTCTGCCGACTGTCCGGTCGTGCTGTCCACTGGCGAGCTGTACGCCGCATTCGTTGCACCGAACACTGTCTTCCAGGATGAACTGCCCGGCGCGATCGTAGTCGTGTTGAACGGTGTGGTGGACAACGTGGCGTTGGAACATGAGCTCGTGCAGGTGTATAGCTGCCGCGACGTCTGCGATGTCGGAATGCTCTTGCGCAGGACTTCCGCAGCCGCGCCCTTTTCCACCACGTCACCGTCGGGACTGTCCGACGCGCCGCCCACGCCGTTCTCAGTGGCAGTCCGGAATCCCCAGAACGACGATGCAGTGGTCCAGAAGCTGGTGGCCGTTGGCAGGATGAAGCCGGTACTCGAACTGTATGCCGGGGTTCCGGAGGCGTCGGTCAGCAACAGTTGGTTGATGCTCGAATCAAGGCTGAACTGGTATTCCTTGAAATTGCCGAACCAGCGGGGAGCGAGATTGGCGTCGGGGCGGAACACGCCGATGTAGACCTGGTTGAGGTTCGTGCCGCGGACGTTGACCGACACGGGCAGCGAGGTCGAGGCGAACACGCTGTTGATGGCCTGGACTTCCTGGAAGATCTGGTTCAGCGCGGCCGCGACGGAGCTTGAGTCGAATGCGGCGAAGTACTTGCCGCCGCCCTGGAAGGCCATGCTCTTCATCAAGGCGATATGCGAAGCGATGCTGTTGAGACCAGCCTTCGACGGATCGTAGACATTGATGGTGTACGTCGTCACGCTCTGCGTTCCCGGGACACCCGGCGCGACGTCGGCCTGACCGAGGAACCGGGCAAACTCGTCGCCCCAGTTGGATTGTTCCTGGTTTGGCGCGAGCGGGATCGGGTCCGAGGTCAATCTCCCGCCGAGTCCGGTGAGGATCGTTTGCGCCGAGTTGTTCTCGCCACTGTCGACTGGTCCGTTGCTGATGAAGATGACGAAGGTTCTCTGGCACGCCGATCCGATGGGCGAGTTGTAAACGGTGGCGCCGGCGCTCGACAACGCATTGCCGGGCAACAGTCCGGCGAAGGGGTTTCCCGGGTTGTTGCGGTAGTCGCGCTTGGGCTGCACCGCGCCGGCAAATGCTGCCTGGCCGCTGAAGTACAGGTAGGCTTCATAGAGCGCCTCGGCGTAGTAGGCGTTGGAGCCCTTGTCGCTGTTGATGTTGAGGCTGTTGACCAGATTGACGAGGGCGGTTTGGTTTGCCCCGGTGGTCTGCCGTAGGCCGAACCGTAC
>JAYTTO010000023.1:0-15195 GCA_043744975.1 Betaproteobacteria bacterium
GATATACGGGCGTTCGGCCACATCCACAGCAGCCGCGGCGAGTAGGCGCGGCCGCACATGCCGTAGTTGCCGGCGCCGAAGCTGCCGCCAATGATAACGGTGAACTTCGGCACGCGGGCGCAAGCCACCGCCGTCACCATCTTCGCCCCGTCGCTGGCGATGCCGCCGGCTTCGTACTTACGCCCGACCATGAAGCCGGTGATGTTCTGCAGGAACACGAGCGGGATGCCGCGCTGGGCACACAGTTCGATGAAGTGGGCGCCCTTCAGCGCCGACTCGGAGAACAGGATGCCGTTGTTGGCGACGATGCCCACCGGATAGCCGAATATGCGGGCGAAGCCGCACACCAGCGTCGCGCCGTAGTTCTGCTTGAACTCGTCCAGCTCGCTGCCGTCGACCACGCGCGCAATGACCTCGCGAATGTCGTACGGCCGACGGGCGTCGGTCGGGATCACGCCGCCCAGCTCCGCCGCCGGCAGCAGCGGCTCCCGCGCGGGTTGCGCGTCGAGATCGACGCGCTTGACGTGATTCAGGTTGCCGACGATGCGGCGCGCGATCGCCAGCGCATGCGGATCGTCGAGGGCGTAATGATCGGCGACGCCGGAGATGCGCGTGTGCACTTCGGCACCGCCCAAGTCCTCCGCCGACACGACTTCGCCGGTGGCCGCCTTCACCAGCGGCGGACCGCCGAGGAAGATGGTGCCCTGGTTGCGGACGATGATCGATTCGTCGCTCATCGCCGGCACGTAGGCACCACCTGCCGTGCAGGAACCCATCACCACGGCCACCTGCGGAATGCCCGCCGCCGACATGTTGGCCTGGTTGTAGAAGATGCGGCCGAAGTGCTCGCGGTCGGGAAACACGTCGTCCTGGCTGGGCAGGTTGGCGCCGCCGGAATCGACCAGGTAGATGCAGGGCAACCGGTTCTGCTGCGCGATCTCCTGCGCGCGCAGGTGCTTCTTGACCGTCATCGGGTAGTAGGTGCCGCCCTTGACCGTGGCGTCGTTGGCGACGATCACGCACTCGCGCCCGCTGACACGACCGATGCCCGTGATGACCCCGGCACCGGGCGCCTCGTCGTGGTACATGCCCCACGCCGCCAGTTGCGAGAGCTCCAGGAATGGCGACCCGACATCCAGCAGGCCGCGCACCCGATCGCGCGGCAGCAGCTTGCCGCGGGCGACGTGACGCGCGCGGGCGGTGGCGCCACCGCCCTGCCCGACCATCGCCACCTGCGTGCGCAGGTCGGCGACCAGTGCATTCATCGCGGCCTGATTGGCCTTGAACTCGTCGCTCCGGGGATTGAGCCTGGACTGCAGCGCCGGCATCGATCAGCCCCCGGCCTGCCTCGGCGCGCCACCGGTCGCGATGCCGGTGCGTCGCAGCCGCTCGCGAGCGCCGCCGATCGACCGCAGACACCCCGGGTCGATGGTCATGGGCGCCAACTCGAAGGGTTGCAGGGCGGCTCGCGTCATTACGGGATTATGCGTTGTCCGGGGACGGGCAGGTCCAGCGCCAGTTTCGCCATCTGCCGATCGAGCGCCGGCAGCAGGTCGCCCGGCGCCCGTGCGGCGGTCAGCAGCGCCCGCTGTGCCGTGCCAAGAAACCCTTCCTCGACCGCGTGGTCGAGCAACGCCAGCAATGGCTGGTAGTAGCCGTCGACATCCAGCACCGCGCACGGCTTGCGGTGAATGCCGAGCATGGCCCAGGTCAGGACCTCACACAGTTCCTCGAAGGTGCCGAGTCCGCCCGGGAGTGCGACGAACGCGGCGGCGCGGTCGGCCATGAGACGCTTGCGTTCGTGCATGGTCCCGACGACGTGCAGTTCGGTCAAGCCCGGATGGCCCTGTTCGCGATCGACGAGGACCTGCGGAATGATGCCGACGACCCGGCCGCCCGCCGCCAGGGCGGCATCGGCCACCGCACCCATCAGCCCGACCTTGCCGCCGCCGTAGACCAGATCGACACGGTTGGCACCGAGCAGATGGCCGACGGCGCGGGCCGCCTCGAGGTATTCGGGGTTGTGCCCGGGGCGCGACCCGCAGAACACGCAGACGCTCGCCAGCACCGTCATCGGTGCGGGCCCGCGGCGCGCGCCGCGCCGTCGATCCTCATGCCGCTGCGCCCGCGATGGCAGAGCGTCGAACCGGCATGCGTCAGGCCCCGCCGCCGATCTTGACGCCGTTGAGCGCCGCCTGCGCTTCCACCAGCGACGGCAGCATCTTGTCCGGCGCGCCGTACCCGAGCGCGAGCGCCTGCGACAGGCTCTGGTTGACCGCGGCGCTCATGCCGCCCGCCACCTGCGCCTCGGTCATCGCCTGGGTGAAGTAGCGTACGTCCTTGGCGGCGTTCTTCAGGGCGAATTTCATGCGGCCAAAATCGCCGGCGACCGCACCGCCGGCAAAGTTCTGGAAGAACGCCGAATTGATCGCGCCGACGCCGATCAGATCGACCAGCTTCTTCGGCTCCACGCCCATCTTCGCGCAGGCGACCAGCGCCTCGGCCGCCAGTGCCGCCGTGCCGATCGAGAAGAAATTGTTGATCAGCTTAAGGACGTGGCCGCTGCCGACGTCACCGATGTGAAACACGTTCTCGCAGAAGCCCTTCAGCACCGGCTCGATCTCGGCGAAGGTGGCGGCGTCGGCACCGACCAGCGAGTTGAGGCGGCCCGATTCGGCCTCCACCGGCGTGCGCGTCAACGGCGCATCGACGAACCGCACCTGCTTCGCGGCGCAGGCGGCGGCGACCTTGGCGGTGGATTGCGGCTGGGCCGTCGACGTGTCGACCACGAGCAGGCCCGGCCGCGACGACTCGAGGATGCCGCCGGCCTTGAATACCAGATCTTCAACCTCCGGCGTGCCGGTGACACACAGGAACACCAGATCGCTTGCCGCCACCAGGGCCGCAACGTCCTTGGCTTCGGCGCAGCCGCGCTGCACCAGATCCTCGACCGGAGCCCGGTTGCGATGGCCGAGAACGGTGACGGTCCACCCCTTCTCGACCAGGTTCCTGGCCATGCCATGGCCCATGAGGCCGACGCCGATGAAGCCGATACGGTGTTTCATGCTGCTCGCTCCTTGTTGTTATGGTCGGGCCGTGTCGGCCGCGCCGATGGCCCGGGACAGGCAGGACCGCCGGTGGCCCGGCGGTCCGTCGATCAGGACAACTCCACCGCCACGGCAGTGGCCTCGCCGCCGCCGATGCACAGGCTGGCGATGCCGCGCTTCAGGCCCTGGCGCCGCAGGGCCCCGATCAGCGTGACCATGATCCGGGCGCCGGAGGCGCCGATCGGGTGGCCGAGCGCGCAGGCGCCGCCGTTCACGTTGACCCGGTCGTGCGGCAGGCCGTGTTCGCGCATCGCCGCCATGGTGACCACGGCGAAGGCCTCGTTGATCTCGAACAGGTCGACGTCCGCGGCGCTCCAACCGGTGCGCTCGAGCAGCTTGCGGATCGCGCCGACCGGCGCGGTCGTGAACCAGCCAGGCTCCTGCGCGTGGGTGCTGTGACCGACGATGGTGGCGACCGGCGTCACGCCGCGCGCAGCCGCTTCGGATCGGCGCATCAGCACCATGGCCGCCGCGCCATCGGAAATGGAGCTCGAATTGGCGGCCGTCACGGTACCGTCCTTGCGGAACGCGGGCTTGAGCTGCGGAATCTTCTCGAAGTTGGCCTTGAACGGCGATTCGTCCTGGTCGACGAAGCGATCGCCCTTGCCCGAACGGAGCGTGACCGGCGCGATCTCCCAGGCGAACCAGCCGGCGCGATTGGCCTGTTGCGCCCGCTGCAGCGACGTGACGGCGAACGCGTCCTGGTCCTGGCGCGAGAAGCCGAAATGATCCGCACACACCTCGGCGAACGAGCCCATCAGGCGGCCCTTTTCGTAGGCATCCTCGAGGCCGTCGAGGAACATGTGGTCGATGACCTGCTGGTGTCCCATGCGATAGCCGGTGCGCGCCTTCGGCAGCAGGTACGGTGCGTTGCTCATGCTCTCCATGCCGCCGGCCACCATCACGCGATTGGTGCCCGCCAGCAGCAGATCGTTGGCCAGCATCGCGGCCTTCATGCCGGATCCGCACATCTTGTTGACGGTGGTGCAACCGGTCGACAATGGCAACCCGGCGCCGAGCGCAGCCTGGCGCGCCGGGGCCTGGCCCTGGCCCGCCGGCAGCACGCATCCCATCAGCGCCTCGTCCACGTCGGCGGGCGCGATGCCGGACCGCTCGACCGCGGCGCGGATCGCGATCGACCCGAGTTCGGACGCGGTGAATTCCTTCAGTTCGCCCTGGAACGCGCCCATCGGGGTGCGGGCAAGGCCGGCGATGACGATCGGATCGGTGCTCATGTTCGATTCCTCCTTGTAATGTGGTGACAATCGGGTGATGACAATCGGGATCAGCGCGCTACCGGCCACTGAAACGGTGGGCGAAACGTTGCTCGGGGGCGTAGGGAAACACATCGCCGATGTAACCGTCCTGGATCGCCGCCTTGGTGCGATTCCAGAACCCGGTGGACAGCAGGTCCTCGTGGAACTCCATGAAAGCGGCGCGCACCTTCACGCCCGACACCAGAAACGGCGCGAACTCCTCCGGGAAGATGTCGTTCTGCGCCACCGGATACCACGGCTCCGCCGACATCTCGGCCTCGGGCGTCGGCGGCTCGGGGATGACGCGGAAGTTGCATTCGGTCATGTAGGCGATCTCGTCGTAGTCGTAGAACACGACGCGGCCGCCGCGGGTGACGCCGAAGTTCTTGAACAACATGTCGCCCGGGAAGATGTTGACCGAGGCCAGCTCCTTGATCGCGTTGCCGTAGTCGCGCACGGCCAGCCGCGCCTGCGCCGCATCGGCCTCGTCGAGGAAGATGTTGAGCGGCTGCATGCGCCGCTCGATGTACAGGTGCTTCACCACCAGCCGGTCGCCGTCCTCCTCCAGCAACAACGGAGCCTCCTTGCGGAGTTCGTCGACCAGGGACTGGGTGAAGCGCGCTCGCGGGAACGCGACGTTCGAGTATTCCAGCGTGTCGGCCATGCGGCCGACCCGGTCGTGGCGCTTCACCAGCATGTACTTTTCCTTGACCGTCTCGTGCGTCACATCCTTGGTCGGCGAGATGCGGTCGCGGATCACCTTGAAGACGTACGGGTACGACGGCAGGGTAAACACGATCATCACCAACCCGCGGATGCCCGGGGCGAGCACGAAGTCGTCGCTGGAATGCTTCAGGTGATGCAGGAAGTCGCGGTAGAAGAGCGTCTTGCCGTGCTTCTGCAACCCGAGCGCGGTGTAGAACTCGGCCTTCGGCTTGCCCGGCAGCATGCTGGCGAGGTACTCGACATAGGCCGACGGCACCTCCATGTCCGCCATGAGGTAGGCGCGGTTAAAGGCAAACAGCGGTGCGATCGCCCGCGCCTCGAGCAGGCACGCGTCGAGCATCAGCCCGCCTTCGGGCGCATGCACGACCGGCACCGCGAACGGCAGCTCGAAGCCGCCATTGACGATCTTGCCGATCACGTAGCAGCGCTTGTTGCGGAAGAACGGCGTCGACAGCACCTGGATCTGGTGATTGGCCTCCAGCCGCAACGGCCGGCGCAGATGTTCGCGCAGGGCCCGCACCACAAAGCCGAGGTCGCGCCGCAGGTCCGCGAACGGGACCCGCAGGCCCATGTCGCCAACGATCTGCGCCAGCACCCGGCGCAGGCCATCCTTCAGCGGGTAGTAGCTGCGGTAGGCGGGCGGCTCGGACTCGATGTGCTCGGTCGATACGGCCGGGCGTACGAACAGGGTGTCGTTGCGGAAGAACGCGCGCCGCAGCAGCTTGCAGCTGACCGAATTGAAGAACGTCTCCGCCAGCTCGGGCTGCTTGTGATGGGTCAGCAGCCCGATGTACTGGAGCTTGATGCGCGGCCACATGTGGTCGGGCAGCGCCGCGGCGTCATATTCCAGATGCAGGCGGTCGGCAGCTTCGGTGACCCGCTGGTCGTACAGCGCGATGCGGTCGGCGTGGGCGCGCTGCACCTCGGCCCAGCTCGCCGCCTCGAAGCGCGCCCGGGCGTCGCGGGTGATCTCGCGGAAGATGCGGTAATGCTTGTCGAAACCGTCGACCAGCGCACGGGCGATGGCGAACTCGGTGTTCTCGCCGTCCACCTGCACCGCACCGGGTGTAGCGGGTGCGTTCATGCCTGGGCGGTTTCCGCGAACAGCTCGCGGCCAATCAGCCAGCGGCGCATCTCGGCGGCGGCGAACGCCCGTACCGTGTCGTGCAGCATCTCCAGGGTCTCGCCATGGCCGAAGCCGAGCATCGGGATACGGGTCAGGGCAGAAGGGGAAGCACGGTTCATGGCAACCTCGGATTGTCGACGCCGCCAGGGCAACCAAGCGGCGGAGTCTAGTACCATCTAGTATAAATGGCCTTCAGCGGCCATGACCGGGGGCGAATCGCCCGGGGGTGCAGTCCGCACCTGCACCGACCACTAGCGTTCGATCCCATGACCGTCACCGCAACCGACACCCCACCGCCGCACGCCGGACTGCAGTTCCCGTTTCCGGACCTGCCGGTCGCGGGCACGGCGATCGAGGTCGCGCCCGGGGTCCGGTGGCTGCGCATGCCGCTGCCGTTTGCGCTCGATCACATCAACCTCTGGCTGCTGCGCGATGCCGGCGGCTGGGCGATCGTCGATTGCGGCTACAACGCCGAGCCGACACGGGCCGCCTGGGAACCGCTGCTGGCCGCGCATGCGCCGGTCACGCGCGTCATCGTCACCCACTACCACCCGGATCACGTCGGTCTCGCCGGCTGGCTCACCCGCCGGACCGGCACAGTCCTCTGGATGACCGAGGCCGAATACCTCAGCGCGCACGCGGTGCGCGAGGGCTTCGCCGGATACCGGAACGAAGCCCTGGTCGACCTGTTCCGCACCCACGGACTGGGCGGCGCCGACCTGGACGGGATCGGCGGCCGCGGCAACGCCTATCGGCGCGGCGTCGACGAGTTGCCGACCTCGTTCCGCCGCATGACCGAAGGCGACACGATCGACATCGGCGGCAACCTCTGGACCGTGATCATCGGCCACGGCCACGCGCCGGAACACGCCTCGCTGCACTGCCCCGGACTCGGCGTCCTCATTGCCGGCGACATGCTCCTGCCCAGGATCAGCACCAACACCAGCGTCTGGGCGACCGAACCCGAGGGTGATCCGGTCGGGCAGTTCCTGCGCTCGATCCAGCGCTACACCACGCTGCCCGCGAACACGCTGGTGCTGCCCTCGCACGGACTGCCGTTCCGCGGCATCGCCAGCCGGGTTGCCGCGCTCGAGGACCACCATCGGGCGCGCCTCGGCGAACTCGCGGCCGCATGTGACAGCCCGAAGGCGGCCGCCGACGTCCTCGACATCCTGTTCCGCCGCAAGCTCGACCAGCAGCAACTCTACTTCGCGATGGGCGAGGCGATCGCCCACCTCAACCACCTCGCGCTGCAGGGATCGGTCAAGCGGACCCGCGGCACGGACGGTGTGTACCGCTTCGCCCGAACTTAGCAACCACCCACCCGAAGGACACACCATGGCCGAACCCGATAAGCCCGTCGCCGCGATCGATCCCAAACACCTGCAGCAGGCGCTGTCCGAGATCGTGGCCAAGTCGGCGAAAGTGATCGCCGACTTCGTCGCGCATCCGCCGCCGGTGGAGGTCGGCAGCGATCCCGACGAACTCGGCCTGAACCAGGCCTTCCGCGACTACGGCGCCCGCATGCTGGCCGATCCGGCGCATCTGGCCGAGATCCAGATGCGCGCGTGGGACGATCACCTGAAGCTCTGGAACGCCACCGTGTCGAGAGTCCTCGGCAACGAGACGGCGCCGGTCAAGGAACCAGCCAAGGGCGACAACCGGTTCCGCAGCGATCTGTGGCAGTCCAACGTGGTGTTCGACTACATCAAGCAGTCGTACCTCATCGCCGCCGACCACATGCAGCGCGCCGTCGGCGAGGTCGAAGGTCTCGATCCGCAAGCCGCGCGCAAGGTGAAGTTCTTCACCCGCCAGTACATCGACGCCCTGGCGCCGACCAACTTCGTCGCGACCAACCCGGAAGTGATGAAGGCCACGCTGGACTCCGGCGGCGCCAACCTGCTGTCCGGCTTCAAGCACCTGCTCGAGGACCTGGAACGTGGCAAGGGCAAGCTCGCCATCCGCATGACCGACAACGAGGCGTTCCGCATGGGCGAGAACGTGGCCACGACCCCGGGCAAGGTGGTGTTCCAGAACGACCTGATGCAACTGCTCCAGTTCGAACCCACCACGCCGCAGGTCGACCGCGCGCCGCTGCTGATCGTCCCGCCCTGGATCAACAAGTACTACATTCTCGACCTGCGCGAGCGCAACTCGTTCATCCGCTGGGCCGTCGGGCAGGGCCTGACGGTGTTCGTGATCTCGTGGGTCAATCCGGACGAGCGGCACGCCGGCAAGACCTTCGACGACTACCTGGCCGAAGGCCCGCTCGCGGCGATGGCTGCGATCGAGCAGGCCACCGGCGAAGCATCGCTGAACGTGATCGGCTATTGCCTGGGCGGCACGCTCACGGCCTGTCTCGCGTCGTGGCTGCAGTCCAACGGCCATGCGCAACGCATCCGCAGCCTGACGTTCTTCACCACCATGATCGACTTCCGCGAGCCGGGCGATCTCGGCGTCTTCGTCGACGAGCAGATCGTCGACCGGCTCGAGAAGCGCATGGCGAAGCGCGGCTTCCTCGAAGGCTCCGACATGGCCGGCACCTTCAACATGCTGCGCGACAACGACCTCATCTGGTCGTTCGTCATCAACAACTACCTGCTCGGCAAGGACCCGTTCCCGTTCGACCTGCTCTACTGGAACTCGGATGCGACGCGCATGCCGGCCAAGATGCACACCTTCTATCTGCGCAATATGTACGTGCGCAACCTGCTCGCCCAACCCGGAAAACTGGTGGTCGGCGGCGCAGCGATGGATCTCTCGAAGGTGGCCACGCCGGCCTGTTTCGTATCGACCGTGGAGGACCACATCGCGCCGTGGAAGTCGACACATGCGGGGGCGAAGCTGCTCGGCGGCCCGGTCAAGTTTCTCCTCGGGGGCTCCGGCCACATTGCCGGCATCGTCAATCCGCCGGTCGCGAAGAAGTACCAGTACTGGACCAACGACGGCCTGGCCGCGGATGCCGATACCTGGTTCGCCACCGCCCACCGGCACGACGGATCCTGGTGGGACGAATGGGCAACCTGGATCCACGGCTTCGCCGGCGGCAGGCTCGACGCCCGCAACCCCGGCGGCGGCAAGCTGCGCGTGCTCGAGGATGCGCCGGGCAGCTACGCGAAGTTTCGCCTCGATGCCTCGACCCAGGCACCGCCGGCACAGGGGTTGGCCAAGGGGTCAGCCAAGGGGTCGGCCAAGACCCCCGCCGCAACCGAGACCCCGAAGCCGGTCGCGCCGGTGGCGTCACCGGCGCCGGTCGCCGACGCGCCCGCGCAAGCGCCAGGCTCATCCGCAGTCAAGGCGGTGGCGCCGGCAACACGATCCCGGATCGCCAAGCCCAAGGCAACGCCGAAGCCTGCGGTCGCTGCCGAGCCGCCGGCAAAGCGCAAGACCAAGGCCGTCTTCCCGCCGGCGGAGCAGGCGAAAGTCCTCGCACCCGCGCGGCGCGCGAGCAAAGCCGCAGTCAAGCCAGCCGGGGAACGGGCGCCGATCGCGAAACCCGAACCGGCTGCCAGGTCAATGGCGAAACCGGCCGTCAAGCCGGCATCCAAGCCGGTTGCGGGCAAGGTCGCGACGGTTGCCAAACCCGACGGCAAGGCCAGGCCGGTAGTCGCGACACCTCGGAAGGGCGCGCGCAGCAAGGCCGGCGACACCGCCGCGCTCACGGCACCGAACCGGCCGGGCGGCGCGGCGGCGGCAATCAGCGCTCTGTTCCGGTCGCAATCGGCGCCCGCGGACGTCGCCCCGGCCAAGGCGAAGCAAGCCAGTCCGGCAAGGAAGACGCCGAAGTCGAAGGACAAGCCGGACGGCAAGCGCCGCAAGAAATAGCCAGCCGGCGGCACCCACGGCAGCCCGGCGGACGGTCACACCGCCGCGCGCAGCTCCCGCAGGTAGCGCAGCCCGTCGATGGCGCGGCTCCCGTACCACGACGTCATGCCGCCATCGATGAGGTCGATGCGCGGATCGCATGCCGGCGGCAGCTCCGCGCGCAGCGCAACGACGTGGCGCTCGACGAAGCTGTACGGTTCGCTCGACAGCAGCACCCGGTCGACATCGGTCATCGACGCCGCCTCCAGACTCACCGCGGGATAGCGCGACAAGGCCTGGGCCGGCACGGTGTCCCAACCCACCAGATCGAGCATGCGCGAGATGTAGGTGTCGCGCGACACCGTCATCCAGGGCGATTTCCAGATGAGGTAGAGCACCCGCTCGCGGGCAAGCCCGGCCGCGAACGTGCGTGTGGCCTCGAGTTCCCGGGAAAAAGCGGCACACAATTCGGCGGCCCGGGCTTCGCGTCCGAAGATGCCGCCCAACAGGCGATACAGCCCGAGGTTGTCCTCGGGCTGTATCGGGTGGGTGACGATGATGTTCGGCACCACGGCCGCGAGTTCCTCGACCACCGGCCGCGGATTCTCGTCGACATTGACCACCAGATGGGTCGCCCCGAGCTGGCGGATGCGGGCGACGTCGACCGTCTTGGTGCCACCGACCTTGGCGACGCGCCGCACATGAGCCTTGGGGTGGATGCAGAACCCCGTGCGACCGACCAGGTGCTCCTGCAGGCCGAGGCTGAACAGCAGCTCGGTAATGCTGGGCACCAGCGAAACGATGCGCACGGTGCCGCTTGCCGGCGGATGCTCCTTGCCGAGTGCGTCGATGAATCCGTTGCGAGTCGAAGTATCCATCCCCGTCCCTGTCTGACCAAAACGCAGGCCAACCTTACCGCGTCGCCGCGGCGCGCGACAGCCCCGCCGTCATGTCGCCACCAGCGGCACGCCGCCGGTCTTGAGCCGGCGCAACACGAAGCTGGACTTGCTGTGGCGGATACCCGGGATCTTGTACAGCCGCTCCCGCAGCAGCCGCTCGTAGTCGCGGGTGTCGCGGACGGCGATCCGGATGTAGTAATCGTAGTCGCCCGACACGAGGTAGGCCTCGACCACCTCGGGAATCTCCTGCAGGGCGCGGCCGAAGTTCTCGAGCGTCGATTCGGTATGGCTGTCCAGGGTGACCTGAACGATGACGCTGTCGTGATAGCCAAGCGCGTCCGGGTTGAGGCGCACGGTGTAGCCCTCGATCACCCCGGACTCCTCCATGCGCTTGATCCGGTTCCAGCAGGGCGTCACCGACAGGCCGACCTGGGCGCCGATCTCCTGCAGGCTGGCGCGGCTGTTCCGCACCAGCGCCCCGAGAATCGCGACATCGACCTTGTTCATTCTGTCTTTCGTTATTTATTCAGAAAAATCTCCTGTTATTCTGGCAAATCTGGTGTAAAAACGGAAGCCTATTTCCACGATATCGGAGCATTCTTGTTTCCAAGATGTGCCCCGATGTTTCCCGGCGTGTACCGGTCTGCAGCGCCGCCATGGGTGCGTGCCCACGAGGTTCGCCACCCTGGCCCTGGATCGATTTTCCACAAGGAGGCTGTGACATGAGCAACGCTGTGACTCTCGACGACAAGTACACGCTGACATCGGGGCGCATCTACCTGAGCGGGATCCAGGCGCTGGTGCGGCTGCCGCTGATCCAGCGGCAGCGCGACCAGGCGGCCGGGTTGAACACCGCCGGCTTCATCAGCGGCTATCGCGGCTCGCCGCTGGGCGGTCTCGACGAAGCGCTCTGGAAAGCGGAAAAGCACCTTGAGCAGCATCACATCCGGTTCCAGCCCGGGGTGAACGAAGACCTGGCCGCCACCGCGGTCTGGGGCACCCAGCAGGTCGACCTGATCGGCGAATCCGCCTACGACGGCGTGTTCGCCCTCTGGTACGGCAAGGGTCCCGGCGTCGACCGCTGCGGCGACGTGTTCAAGCACATGAACCACGCCGGCACCTCGAAGCATGGCGGCGTGCTGCTGGTGGCCGGCGACGACCATGGCGCCTACTCCTCGACGCTGCCGCACCAGAGCGACCACCTGTTCTCGGCATCGATGATCCCGGTGCTCTACCCGTGCAATGTGCAGGAGTATCTCGACCTCGGCCTGCACGGCTGGGCGATGTCGCGCTTCTCCGGATGCGCCGTCGGCTTCAAGGCGTTGGCCGACACGGTCGAGTCGTCGGCGTCGATCGACGCCGATCCGTTCCGCCTGGAGACCCGCCTGCCGCCCGGGTTCGCGATGCCGGCGGGCGGGCTGAACGCGCGCCTGTCGACCGACACGCTGGGCTTGCAGGCGCGCCAGCAGGAAGCGCTGATGCAGGACTACAAGATCTACGCCGCCCTGGCCTATGCGCGCGAGAACCGGCTGAACCGCACCATGATCGACACCCCGAACGCGCGCCTGGGCATCGTCGCGTCCGGAAAATCCTATCTCGACGTGCTCGAGGCCCTGGACGAACTCGGCATCGACGAGCAGATGGCCCACACCATCGGCCTGCGGCTGTTCAAGGTGTCGATGCCGTGGCCGCTCGAGCCCGACGGCATCCGCGAGTTCGCCCGCGGGCTGGAGGAGATCCTCGTCATCGAGGAGAAGCGCCAGATGGTCGAGTACCAGTTGAAGGAACAGCTCTACAACTGGCGCGACGACGTGCGCCCGCGCGTGATCGGCAAGTTCGACGAGAAGGGCGAGTGGGTCGCGCAGCGCGGCGAGTGGCTACTGACCTCCAAGGCCGACTTCTCGATCGCACAGATCGCCCGTGTCATCGCCGGGCGCATCGCCCGCTTCCACACCAGCGACCTGATCAAGGCCCGGCTCACCTTTCTCGACGCCAAGGAAGCCGTGTTGCGCAAAGCGGTCGATACCCCGCCGCGCCCGGCCTGGTATTGCTCCGGCTGCCCGCACAACACCTCGACCAAGGTGCCGGAAGGCAGCCTGGCGCTGGTCGGCATCGGCTGTCACGTGATGGCGGCGGCGATCTACCCGGAGTACAACAAGACCATGACCCACATGGGCGGCGAGGGGGCGACCTGGATCGGCCAGGCGCCATTCTCGCGACTGGAGCATGTGTTCGCCAATCTCGGCGACGGCACGTACTTCCACTCCGGCTACCTCGCCATCCGCGCGGCGGTCGCGGCGAAGGTCAACATCACCTACAAGATCCTCTACAACGACGCGGTCGCCATGACCGGCGGCCAGCCCGTCGACGGCACCATCTCGGTACCGATGATCGCCTCGCAGATGGCGGCCGAAGGCGTGAAGCGCATCGCCGTGGTCACCGAAGACCTCGGCCGCTATGCCGATCGTTCGGCGTTGCCGGCCATGGTGACGCTGCACGACCGCGCCGACATGGACGCGGTGCAACGCGAACTGCGCGAGGTCACGGGCGCGTCGGTGCTGATCTACGACCAGATCTGCGCGGCGGAGAAACGGCGGCGCCGCAAGCACGGCAAGGCCGCGCCGCCCCCGCGCCGCCTGTTCATCAACGCGGCAGTGTGCGAAGGCTGCGGCGATTGCGGCGTGCAGTCGAACTGCACGTCGCTGCTGCCGTTGGAGACCGACTACGGGCGCAAGCGCGTGATCGACCAGTCCACCTGCAACACCGACTACTCGTGCGTGAAGGGATTCTGCCCGAGCTTCGTCAGCGTCGAGGGCGGCACGCCACGCAAGGCCGACACCGTGGCCAAACCGCGCGATGCCGCGCTCCCGGGCGCCCCGCTGCCGGAACCCGCACCGCAAGCGCTCGATGTGCCCTTCAACATCTACATCACCGGCATCGGTGGCACCGGCGTCATCACCATCGGCGCCCTGCTCGGCATGGCGGCGCATCTGGAGGGCAAGGGCGCCTCGGTGCTCGACATGACCGGCATGTCGCAGAAGAACGGCTCGGTGACCTCGCATGTCCGGATCGCCGCCGGTCCGGAAGCGATCCGGGCCCAGCGCATCGCCACCGGCGAGGCCGACCTGATCCTCGGCTGCGACATGCTGACTGCCGGCGCCCACGACGCGATTTCCAAGACCAGGCCCGGCCGCACCGTCGCCGTGATCAACGCCCACCAGCAACCCACCGGCCATTTCGCGCAGCAGTCCGACTGGACGTTTCCCGAGGCCGCGGTACGCGCCCTGATCACGGAGTCGGTCGACGGGCGGGCGGACTTCGTCGAGGCAACGAAGCTGGCTACCGCCCTGCTCGGCGACTCGATCGCCGCCAACCTGTTCATGCTCGGCTACGCGTTCCAGAAGGGCTGCATCCCGGTCTCGGCCGAGTCGCTGGAGCGTGCCATCGAACTCAATGGCGTTGCCGTCGAGGCCAACAAGCGCGCCTTCGCGTGGGGCCGCCGCGCCCAGGTCGATCCCGAAGCTGTGGCCCGGGCCGCGGTGCCGGCACAACCAGTGGTGGTGAAGCTGCCGCAATCGCTCGACAGCCTGATCCGCCATCGCACTCAAGCCCTGACCGACTACCAGAACGCCGCCTATGCGGAGCAGTACACGCGCTTCGTCGACCAGGTGCGAACCCGGGAAGCCGGGGCCGGCCTGGGCGAGAAGATCACCCGGGCGGTGGCGTTCAACCTGCACAAGCTGATGGCCTACAAAGACGAATACGAGGTCGCGCGGCTCTACAGCGACGGGCGCTTCCGCGCCCAGCTCGCGCAGACGTTTGAGGGCGACGTCAAGCTCTCGTTCCATCTGGCGCCGCCGCTGCTGTCGAAGCGCGACGCGCAGGGCCACCTGGTCAAGTCGCGCTTCGGTTCATGGATGGAACCCGCATTCGGTTTCCTGGCGCGGCTAAAATGGCTGCGGGGCAGCGCTCTGGACGTGTTCGGCCGGACCGACGAACGCAAGACAGAGCGCCAGTTGATCGTCGCCTACCGGCGGTCGATCGAAGCCGCCCTGACCGGACTGGGAGCGCAGAATCATGCCGATGTGCTGGCACTCGCGGCGATCCCGGAGCAGATTCGCGGTTTCGGCCACGTGAAGCAGCGCCACCTGGCCGAAGCACTGGAGCACTGGCAGGCGATCGAGGCCAGGCTCGCCCAGAAGACCGAAGCCCTCGACGCCTTGCGCAACGCCGCCTGACCGATAACGATCGACCGCAACGCCAACCAGAACCGACAC
>JAYTTO010000024.1:0-3313 GCA_043744975.1 Betaproteobacteria bacterium
TGGGTCTGGCGTTGCCGGGCCGCGAGTTCCGCGATGGGGTCGGGCAGGGCGGCCGGCTGTTGCATCCAGTCGGGCGGAGCGGATTGCGATGGCGACAAAACGAATCCTCGGGGCGGGCGCAAGCGCGGACTGTAGCCGCTATCGCGTGGGAGCGCAGGGGCCCTGCGAGGATTCGGCAGCGGCTGCGCGGACGAACCCGCACAGCCGCCGCCGGGAACAGCGTCAGGCTTGCAGCGCGGCCACTTGTTCCGCGACCTGCGGTTCGAACTCGTTGAAGTTGTCGATCTCGGTGCCCATCGCGATGTTGGTCACGCGCTCGAGCATCACCTCCACCACCACCGGCACGCGGTGCTCGCGCATCAGTGCCTTGGCCTGCTCGATCGCTTCGCCGATCTTGCCCGGCTCCCACACGCGGAGGGCCTTGCAACCCAGCCCCTTCGCCACCGCGATGTGGTCGACACCAGCGCCGTTCAATTCCGGCGCATTCAGGTTGTCAAACGCGAGTTGCACCTGGTAGTCCATGTCGAAATTGCGCTGTGCTTGCCGGATCAACCCGAGGTAGCTGTTGTTGACCACGATATGCAGGTAGGGCAGGTGGAACTGCGCGCCCACTGCCAGTTCCTCGATCAGGAACTGGAAGTCGTAGTCGCCCGAGATCGCCACGACTTCGCGGCTGGGGTCCGCGGCCACCACGCCGAGCGCCGCCGGAATGGTCCAGCCGAGCGGACCCGCCTGGCCGGCGTTGATCCAGTGGCGCGGCTTGTAAACATGCAGGTGCTGGGCGGCGGCAATCTGCGACAGGCCGATGGTGGTGACGTAGCAGGTGTCGCGGCCGAGCACGCTGTTCATTTCCTGATACACGCGTTGCGGCTTGATCGGCACCTGGTCGAAGTCGGTCTTGCGCGGCATGCTGCCCTTGCGCTGCGCGCACTCACCGGCCCAGGCGGAGCGATCCTTCAGCTTACCGGCGGCCTTCCACTGCGTCGCGATCGCGACGAACAGTTCGAGTGCGACCTTGGCGTCGGAGGCGATGCCGTAGTCGGGACTGAACACGCGCCCGATCTGGGTCGGCTCGACGTCGACGTGCACGAACTTGCGGCCCTTGGTGTAGACCTCGGTCGAGCCGGTGTGGCGGTTGGCCCAGCGGTTGCCGATGCCGAGCACGAAATCCGACGCCAGCATCGTCGCGTTGCCGTACTTGTGGCTGGTCTGCAGGCCGACCATGCCGGCCATCAGCGGGTGATCGTCGGGGATCGTGCCCCAGCCCATGAGGGTGGGGATGACCGGCACGCCGGTGATCTCGGCGAAGCGCACCAGCAGATCGGAGGCGTCGGCGTTGATGACCCCGCCGCCGGCGACGATGAGCGGCCGCTCGGCATCGTTCAGCATCGCGAGCGCCTTCTCGGCCTGGGCCCGCGTGGCCTTCGGGCGATAGACCTCGAGCGGCTCGTAGGTGTCGATGTCGAACTCGATCTCGGCCATCTGCACGTCGATCGGCAGGTCGATCAGCACCGGCCCCGGACGACCGGAGCGCATCACGTGGAACGCCTGCTGGAACACGCGCGGCACCTGGGCCGGTTCGCGCACCGTGACGGCCCACTTGGTGACCGGCTTGGCGATGGATTCGATGTCCACGGCCTGGAAGTCTTCCTTGTATAGCCGTGACCGTGGCGCCTGGCCGGTGATGCACAGGATCGGGATCGAGTCGGCTGAAGCCGAGTAGAGCCCCGTGATCATGTCGGTGCCGGCCGGGCCGGAGGTGCCGATGCACAGGCCGATGTTGCCGTGCTGAGCGCGGGTGTAGCCCTCGGCCATGTGCGAGGCCGCCTCGACGTGGCGGGCGAGGATGTGGGTGATGCTGCCGCGCGAGCGCATGGCCGCATAGAACGGATTGATCGCCGCGCCGGGCACCCCGAACGCCGTGGTGATGCCTTCCTTCTCGAGCACTGCCACCGCCGCCGCTGCCGCTGTCATGCGCATGATTGCCTCCCGTTGTTGTGGTGCTGCATGACACAATCGTGCGCGCTGCCGACCCGGCTGGATTGCATGGGCGGCCATAGCACTTATGCAACCGCTGTATGAGTGGAGGAGGGGCGCATGGATCGGATCGACGGCTTCCGGCTGTTCGTGCGGGTGGTGGAGACCGGCAGCTTCTCGCGCGCGGCGGCCGACCTCGGCGTGACTCAGCCCACGGTCACGCGGCAGATCGCCGCGCTCGAACAGCGGCTCGGTGTCCGCCTGGTGAACCGCAATACGCGGCGCCTGAGCGTGACCGACGCCGGCCGGCTCTACTACGAGCGCGCCAAGGCGCTGCTCGATCTGGTCGAGGAGACCGAACACATCGCCCTCGACCGCCAGACCACGCTGGCCGGCCGCATGCGCATCGCCACCTCGGTGGCCTTCGGCCGTCGGGTGGTGACGCCGCTCATCCTTGAATTCATGAAGACCCATCCCGAGATCGAGATCGACCTGCGCTGCGACGACGCCTTCGTGGATCTCGTGGCGCAGGGCATCGACGTCTCGGTCCGGCTGGGCCGGCTGGCGGATTCGTCGCTGGCGGCCAAGCCGCTGGGCGTGAACCCCTGGGTGCTGGTGGCAGCGCCGGCCTACCTCTCAAAGCGTCCCGCCCCCACCGAACCGCAAGACCTCGGGCGCCACGACGTGCTGGTCTACAGCAGCGTGCACAGTGACGACCAGCTCCATTTCACCCACCCGCGGCGCGAACGCGCTTCTGTGCGAGTGCGCGGGCCCTTCCGCTGCAACAACCTCTCGTCGCTGCTGGCGGCGGCCCGCGACGGCTTTGGTATCGCCGCGTTACCGATGTACGTCGCAGGCGAGTCGCTCGCTCGCGGCGAGCTGGAACAACTGCTCACCGGCTACACGCTGCCGAGCCAGGAGATCCACGCGGTGTTCCCGTCGCCCAAGCTGGTGCCGTCGAAAGTGACGACGTTCGTCGAGCACCTGAAGGCGCACTTCGCCAGCCCGGACTGGTATGTGGCGGCGGCGCCGGCGGCGAAGCGGGCGCCGAGGCGGGCGCTGCGACGGCCGGGTCCGGGATAAGCGCAAGGGACGTTCTGGGCCTACCTTTGGCCTACCCTCGGCCTACCTTTGGGCAATCAACGACCGAACGCCCAACCGCGCCGGAGCTAGATGCGAACGCGCTCAGGTTGCCGCCGCAGCGTATGCCGATTCTCTCCGGCGATATCGAATGCGTCCGGTGATCGCATCCCGGGGCCGGCTCAATCTGCAGCCAGCGCATGGATGATTGGGCAAGCGTCCGTCGCCACGCCCGCGTCGCACTGCCACAGCAGCG
>JAYTTO010000025.1:0-4606 GCA_043744975.1 Betaproteobacteria bacterium
AGCTGTGCCCGCCGACCCTTGTCGGACTCGAGCACAGTACGCGCCGTCGCCGTTTCAGTCCGTGCCCGCGCGAGGTCGAGTTCGCCGATCGCGCCGGCCTCGAACCGATGGCGCAGCAACGCCACCCCTTCCTCGCGCAACTTGATCGTGTCGGCGAGGATGGCGATGTCGGCGTCGACCTCGCGTAGCTGGAAGTAGGTCCGTGCGACGTCGGCCTGCAAGGTCAGCGTGACCGACCGGTAGGTTGCCTCCGCGCCGCGCAGATCGCTCTTCGCCGCGTTGACGCTTTCCTTCACCCGGCCGAACAGGTCGAGTTCGTAGCTGGCGACCAGCGGCGCACGCCACAGGGTGGTCGAAGACGTCCTCGCATCCGGCGGCAGGCCGATCGACGCGGGCGATGGTTTGGCGTTGAACGGGCCGAATCCCGCTGTCAGCGATACGCCCTTGTCGGCTGCCGAGATGCCGAGCAGCGCCCGCGATTGCCGGACGCGCGCCGCCGCGGCCTGCAGCCCGGGGTTGTCCGCCACCGCCTCGGTGACCAGACGGTCGAGCACAGGATCCTTGAACGTCTTCCACCATTCGCCGCGCGGGTCGCGCTCGGCTGGTGTCCCGGGCTTCCAACTGCCGCGTTCGCCGACCGGCAGTTCGAGCGCGGCGCGCTTGTAGGCGTCCGGCGTCTGCACCGACGGTTGCTGGAACTTCGGCGCCAGGCTGCATCCCGACAGCGCCACGCCCAACAGCGGCAACCACCACTCCCGCACTCTAGCCATGAGCGGCTCCTCCCGCGTCGGCGCCATGCGTCGGCGGACTTCCCGGCTTCAGCTTGACCTTGCCCGACTGCAGCAGCACGTAGAACACCGGCGTGAGGAACAGGCCGAACAGCGTCACGCCGAGCATGCCAGAGAACACCGCAACGCCGATGGCCTGACGCATCTCGGAACCGGCGCCGCCGCCGAGGATCAGCGGCGTCACGCCCATGATGAAGGCGAACGACGTCATCAGGATCGGTCGCAGGCGCAGGCGGCACGCCTCCAGCGCGGCATCCCGGGCCGACTTGCCGGTCCTGCGGACATCCCGCGCGAACTCAACGATCAGGATGGCGTTCTTGCACGCGAGACCGACCAGCACGATGAACGCGATCTGCGTGAAGATGTTGTTGTCGCCCGCCGGCAGGTTGACCCCGACGGCGCCGAGCACCGTGCGAACCACGCTGTGGTCGCCGACCGTCAGCCACACGCCGGTCACGGCGAACAACACGCACATCGGCACGATCAGGATCACCGCCATCGGCAGCGCGAAGCTCTCGTACTGCGCCGCGAGCACCAGGAAGGCGAGCAGCACGCACAGCGGGAACACGTAGATCATGGTGTTGCCGGCGAGGATCTCCTGATAGGTGAGATCGGTCCACTCGAAGGCGAAGCCCTTCGGCAGCGTCTCCTTCAGGATGTTCTCGATCGCGGCCTGGGCCTGACCCGACGAGAACCCGGGCGCCGGACCGCCGTTGATCTCGGCCGTAACATAGCCGTTATAGCGCTGCACCCGATCCGGCCCGTAGCTCGACTGGGTCTGCAGCACCGAAGACAACTGGATCATGCCGCCGCCCGGGGCATGCATCTTGAGCGTCCCGATCTGGTCGGGATCGACCCGGTAGGGTGCATCGGCCTGCACCACGACCTGATAGGTGCGACCGAACCGGTTGAAGTCGTTGACGTAGACCGAGCCCAGATTGATCTGCAGCGTGTCGAAGATGTCGCCCAGATTGAGGCCCATCCGCTTGGCCTTCTCGCGATCGACGTCGGCGAACACCTGCGGCACGTTGATCGTGTAGCTTGAGAACACCCCGCCCAACTGCGGCGTCTGGTAGGCACGGCCGATCGACGCACCGAGCACGCCCGCGAGCGCACCGAACCCGGCGTTGCCGCGATCCTCGATCTGCAGCCGGAAGCCGCCGATCGTGCCGATCCCCTGCACCGCGGGCGGCGGAAACACCATCACGAAGGCATCCTGGATCCCGGAGAACTGGGCATTGAGCGCTCCGACCGTCGGGTAGAGCTGCGTCTCCTTCGACTTGCGATCCTTGAAATCCTTCAGCCCGAAGAACGCGATGCCTTCGGACGGGCTGTTGGTGAAGCCGTTGATCGACAGGCCCGGAAACGCGACCGACTCGGCAACGGCGGGATGCTTGAGCCCGATTGCGGTCATGCGCCGGATGACCGCCTCGGTCCGATCGAGCGACGCGGCGTCGGGCAGCTTGGCGAATGCGACCAGATACTGCTTGTCCTGCTGCGGCACGAAGCCCGAGGGCACGTGTCCGAACACCCAGACCGTGGCGCCGATCAGCAGCAGATAGACGACGATCACCGCGGCCTTGACGTTGAGGATGTGACCGACGCCGCGCCCATAGGCGCTGGAGGCCCGTCCGAAAAACCGGTTGAAGGCGCGGAAGAACCAGCCGAACAACGCGTCCATGCCGCGCTGGGCGATATCCTTCGGGGCGCCGTGCGGCTTGAGCAGCACGGCGGCAAGGGCCGGCGACAGCGTCAGCGAATTGATGGTCGAGATAACGACCGAGATGGCGATGGTCAGCGCGAACTGGTTGTAGAACTGCCCGGTGAGGCCGGAGACGAACGCGGTCGGCACGAACACCGCGCACAGCACCAGTGCCGTGGCGAGGATCGGACCACTCACCTCGGTCATCGCCTGATGGGTGGCGTCGCGCGGACTCAGTCCGTTGGCGATGTTGCGCTCGACGTTCTCGACCACGACGATCGCGTCGTCGACGACGATGCCGATGGCCAGCACCAGACCGAACAGGGTCAGCACGTTGATCGAGAAGCCGAACGCGAGCATGAGCCCGAAGGTGCCGATGATCGACACCGGCACGGCGGCCAACGGAATGATCGATGCGCGCCAGGTCTGCAGGAACACCAGCACCACGATCACGACCAGCAGGATCGCCTCAAGCAGCGTCTCGATCACCGCCGTGATCGAATCGCGCACGAACTGCGTGGGGTCGTAGACGATCGCGAAATCCAGGCCCGGCGGGAAGTCTTTCTTGAGCTCCCGCATCACGCGGTGGACATCGTCGGACAGCTTGAGAGCGTTGGCGGTCGGCGACTGGAACACGGCGATGCCGACCGAGGCCTTGTTGTCGAGCATGCCGCGCAACGAGTAGGTGCTGCTGCCCAGTTCGACCCGCGCGACATCCTTCAACCGGACCACCCCGGCCGCATTGGACCGCACGATGATCTCGCGGAATTCCGCTTCATCGGCCAGACGACCCTTGGCGTTCACCGCCAGTTGGAACTGGGCGCCGGGCCCGCTCGGGGGCGCGCCAATGACGCCAGCCGCCACCTGCACGTTCTGCTCGCGGATCGCGCCCACCACGTCGCTCGCGGCGAGTCCGAGTGCGGCCAGGCGTGGCGGATCGATCCAGACCCGCATGGCGTAGTCGCCGCCACCGAATACCTGCACCGAACCCATGCCCTCGATGCGGGCGAGCTGGTCCTTGATGTTGATGACCGCGTAGTTGCGCTGGTAGAGCTCGTCGTAGCGGCCGTCCGAGACCAGGCTCACCACCAGCGTCAGGCTGGGCGAACTCTTCTCAGCGGTCACGCCGATGCGGCGCACCTCCTCCGGCAGGCGCGGCAGCGCGCGCTGCACACGGTTCTGCACCTGCGTCTCGGCCGCGTCGATGTTGGTGCCGACCTTGAACGTCACCGTGAGCTGGTAGGCGCCATCGGAGGTCGATTGCGAGGACATGTACAGCATGTTCTCGACGCCGTTGATCTGCTCCTCTAGCGGCGAGGCGACGGTCTGGGCGATGACCTGGGGATTGGCGCCGGCGTAATGCGCACGCACCACCACCGACGGCGGAACGACATCCGGATATTCCGAGATCGGCAGCTTGCCGATCGAGATCAGGCCGGCGAGGAAGATGAAGATCGAGACGACGCCCGCAAAGATCGGGCGGTCGATGAAGAAACGCGAAAGATCCATGGCGGTCGGGCGGGGCGGTCAGGGCTGCTTCTTGTCGGCTGGCTTGCCGTCCGGAACTGCGGGCCTGGCCCGGGACGCAGCCGGCTTTTCCGCAGGCTTCGCCGTCGGTTTTTCCGCTGCCTTGGGCGCCTCGGCCGGTGATGATGGTGGTGGTGCCGCCGCGCCGGCGGCCGGTTCCAGCTTGGCATTGACCGGGACGCCCGGGCGGATGCGCATGAGTCCGTTGACGATGACCATGTCGCCGGGTTGCAGTCCGTCATAGACGACGCGCATGCCGTCGACCAGCGGACCCGGCTTGATCGGCCGTACCTGCGCGGTCTTGTCGGCGCCGACCACGAACACATACTTGCGGTCCTGGTCGGTGCCGATGGCACGTTCCGAGACGATCACGGCATCCTTGCCGCCGCCGGGATCGGTCATGCGCACCCGCGCGTACAGCCCCGGCGTCAAGGCGCCATCGGGATTGGCCAGCAGCGCCCGGATCTTGACCCCGCCCGTGCCGGGATCGACCCGGTTGTCGACGTAGTCGAGCCGCGCCAGATGCGGGAACCCGGCCTCGCCTGCCAGCGCGACGCCGAGGTCGAGCTTGCTCTTGCCGGCCTGACCG
>JAYTTO010000026.1:0-6856 GCA_043744975.1 Betaproteobacteria bacterium
TGGTGCCGGATACAGGAATCGAACCCGTGACCTTCTGATTACAAATCAGCTGCTCTACCAACTGAGCTAATCCGGCACTGACGTGAGTATACGAGTCGCGAGTCGATTGCTCGACGCTGTGCCCGACTCAGCGCTGCTCGCTGCTGAGGCCGTTGCGGGCCTAGTGCTGCCTACTTCACAACCTGAAGCTTCGGCCTGCTGCCCGAAGGCGACGGCGGCTTGGGAGGACTGTCTTCCGGCGGTGTCTGCGAAAGATCGGCGGACGACAGCTCGCCGATGATCGGCATCGCCGGGGGCTGCTGGAAGGCGAGGCCCTGGCCGGTCTCTTTCGCGAAGACGCCGCTCACCGCATCGATCGGCACCGACAGTTCGCGCGACACGCCGTTGAAGCGCGCCGAGAACTGGATCATGTCGTTGCCGATGGTGAGGTCGCGGGTGGCGTCGGCGCTGAGGTTGAGGATGATCTCGCCGTTGCGGACGTATTCGAGCGGCACCCGCGTGCGCTCGTTCACCTTGACCGCGACATAGGGCGTGAAGCCGTTATCGACGCACCACTCGTAGATCGCTCTGATCAGATAAGGGGTGGTCGAACTCTGTTTCACTTGCGCATCACTTTTTCCGCAGCCGTCAGCGCTTCGATGTAGGCCGGGCGGCTGAACAGGCGCTCGGCATACTTGAGCATCGGCGCGGCCTGCTTGGGGAGCTGGACGCCGTAGTAATCGAGGCGCCAGAGGAGCGGTGCGATCGCGACGTCGAGCATGGAGTATTCGTCGCCCAGCATGAACTTCTGCTTGGCGAACACTGGCGCGATTTGCGTGAGGCTGTCGCGCACCAGCAGCCGGGCGCGGTCGCCCACCTTCTGGTTGCCCTTCTCGAGCGATTCGATGTTGGAGAACAGCTCGTTCTCGAACCGAAACAGGAACAACCGGGCGCGCGCGCGCATCACCGGATCGGCCGGCATCAGCTGCGGATGCGGGAAGCGATCGTCGATGTACTCGTTGATGATGTTCGACTCATACAGGATGAGATCGCGCTCGACCAGGACCGGGGTCCGGTTGTACGGATTCATGACGGCGAGGTCTTCAGGCTTGTTGAAGAGATCGACGTCGACAATCTGGAAGTCCATGCCCTTCTCGTAGAGCACGATGCGGCAGCGCTGGCTGAAGGGGCAGGTGGTACCCGAATAGAGGGTCATCATGGGGTGTGGGCTCCGGAGGTCTGGCGACGTCAGTGCACGTCTTTCCAGTATTCCTTCTTGAGAAGGAGGGCGAACACGAATGCGACGCCGAGGAAGAGCAACACCAGGATACCGAGTTGCATGCGGCTCGTGCGGGCCGGCTCGCCCATGTACACGAGGTAATTGACCAGATCGGTAACCATCAGGTCATATTGCTTCTGGCTCAGCGTGCCCTGGCGTTCTAGCACCAGCTTCGGTGCAGCGTGACCGCCAGCGTGCGCTTCGCCTTCTTTGTGTTCGACAACCTCCAGCACCTGCTCGCCTTGCAGCTCCCAGAGGACGTTCGGCATGCCGACATTCGGATATGCGACGTTGTTCCAGCCGGTGGGACGCGACTCGTCGCGGTAGTAAGTGCGCAGGTAGGTATAGAGCCAATCAGCGCCGCGCGAGCGGGCCACCACCGACAAGTCGGGCGGCTGCGCACCGAACCACTGGGCGGCGTCGGGGCGCTTCATCGCAATGGTCATCGGCTCGCCGATCTTGTCGCCGACGAGCATCAGATTGTCTTTGATCTGCTGCTCGGTGAGGCCGAGGTCGGTCAACCGGTTGTAGCGCATGTAGGCGGCAGAGTGGCAGCCCATGCAGTAGTTGACGAAGGTGCGGGCGCCACGTTGCAGCGAGATCACGTCGTGACCGTTGATCGGCGCTTCGTCGAGCATCACGTGATCGTTCGCGAACGCGATCGCCGGGAGCAGCGCCAGAGCTGCAAGCACTTTTCCAAGACTTTGCATGACCGTCATTAGGTGACTCGCTCCGGTTCGGGCAGTTCGCGATCGATCGCGGTGTACCAAGGCATCAGGACGAAGAAGGCGAAGTAAACGACGCTGAAGATCCGCGCCAGGACCGTGGCCATCTCGACGCTGGAGCCGGGGAACTTGCCGAGGAAGTCGGTGGGCTGCACGCCGAGCCAGCCGAGGATCACGAAGCTGACGACGAAACAGGCGAGAGCGATCTTGTAGTACGGCCCGCGGTAGCGGATCGACCTGACCTTGCCGCGGTCGATCCAGGGCAGGGCAAAGAACACGAGCACGCCGGCGCCCATCACCACCACGCCCGGGAACTGCGAACCGAACATCGACGGCACCGCGCGCAACATGGCGTAGTAAGGTGTGAAGTACCAGACTGGCGCGATGTGCGTCGGGGTCTTCATCGGGTCGGCCGGGATGAAGTTGTTGTACTCGAGGAAGTACCCGCCCAGCTCCGGCAGAAAGAAGATGATGGTGCTGAAGACCATCAGGAAGACCACCACGCCGACGATGTCCTTGACGGTGTAGTAGGGGTGGAACGCGATACCGTCGAGCGGGATGCCGGTCTTGGGATCTTTCTTCTTCTTGATGTCGATACCGTCGGGATTGTTGGAACCGACTTCGTGCAGCGCGATGATGTGCGCCGCGACCAGGCCGAGCAGCACCATCGGGATGGCGATGACGTGGAAGGCAAAGAAGCGATTGAGCGTGGCGTCCGACACGACGAAGTCGCCGCGGATCCAGACCGAGAGATCTTCACCGATAAAGGGCACGGCCGAGAATAGGTTGACGATCACCTGGGCGCCCCAGTACGACATCTGGCCCCACGGCAACAGGTAGCCGAAGAACGCCTCCGCCATGAGGCTGAGGTAGATCAGCATGCCGAAGATCCAGATCAGTTCGCGCGGCTTGCGATACGAGCCGTACATCAGGCCGCGCATCATGTGCAGGTAGACCACGATGAAGAATGCCGAGGCGCCGGTGGAGTGGATGTAGCGCACCAGCCAGCCCCAGGGCACGTCGCGCATGATGTACTCGACCGATGCGAATGCCTGCGTCGCGTCGGCCTTGTAGTGCATGGTGAGGAAGATGCCCGACAGGATCTGGATCACCAGCACCAGCATGGCCAGCGAGCCGAAGTAGTACCAGAAGTTGAAGTTCTTCGGGGCGTAGTACTCGCTCAGGTGGGCCTTGTAATTCGACGTCAGCGGGAAGCGCGCATCGATCCAGTCAACCACTGCGTTGGTCTTGGCCATGCGTCAGGCTCCCTTGCTGTCTTCGCCGATGAGCAGGCGGGTGTCGGTCAGATACTTGTACGGCGGGATGGTGAGGTTGACCGGCGCCGGCATGCCCTTGAAGACACGCCCCGCGAGGTCGAACTTTGAACCGTGGCAGGGGCAGAGGAAGCCGCCGAGCCAGTCGTCGCCGAGGCCGCTGTCAGCGCCGGCCTTCAATTTTTCGGTGGGGGAACAGCCCAAGTGCGAGCAGATGCCGACCACGATCAGGTACTCGGGCTTGAGCGCCCGGCTCTCGTTCTTGGCGTACTCGGGTTGCAGCGGCTGGTCGGATTTGGGGTCGGCCACCCGTTCATCCATCTTGGGCAGCGCATCGAGCATTTCCTTGGTGCGATGGATGATCCACACCGGCCGGCCACGCCATTCGACGGTGATCATCATGCCCGGCTCGACCTTGCCGATGTCGACCTCCACCGGGGCGCCGGCGGCACGGGCGCGGGCGCTGGGGGTCATGCTCAACACGAAGGGGACGGCGACCGCCACGACACCCACGGCGCCGACGGCGCTGGTTGCCAGAAGCAAGGTGCGACGAGTGCCACTGAGCGGCGCGTTCGACTGACTCATGAAGCTTCCCGACCTGCTGGAGGAAAAATGCAAGTATAGCGACCTTCCGCGGGAATGTCTCTGGCTACAACGCTAACCCGCTGATTAATTGTACAAAAAGACCAACAAAGCCAGGTCAAGCCCGGTGTCCTCGAAAATCCTGTTGCGACGCAGTGTCGAAGGCCGCAGCAAGGCTGCAAGACAACGTCCGGAACGGGATGGTTGGTGGATATGCGCCGCACAAGACCGGCTGGTTTTGTGCGGCGCGCCAAAGCTCCGTGGTGGTAGGCGCCTCGGCTACAATCACTCGCCTTGCAGGCGGAGGATCGACATGAAGGTTCGCATCAAGTGGCTCGACGGCGTCGCATTCGTCGGCGAGACCGAGAGCAGCCACGCCATCGTGATGGATGGCGCGCCCGAAGGCGGCGGCCGCAACATCGGCCCGCGCCCCATGGAAACGCTGTTGGCAGGCGCCGGCGGGTGCACCGCTTACGACGTGGTTTCCATCCTGCGCAAGTCCCGCCAGGACATCACGGACGTGACCGTCGACCTCGAGGCGGCGCGGGCGCCGACCGACCCGAAGGTCTTCACCCGGATTCATTTCCACTTCGTGGTGACCGGCCGCAACGTGAAGCCGGAGATGGTCGCCCGGGCGATCGACCTGTCGGCCGACAAGTACTGCTCGGCGTCGATCATGCTCGGCAAGACCGCCGAGATCACCCACGACTTCGAGATCGTGGAGACCGCTGCCGCGATGGCAGCGGCGCCGGTGGCCGCTCAGACGTAGTAGGTGGAGCCGGTCATCGCCTTCGAAGCGAGGCGCATGGCCGACTTGACCGGCGCGGGCAACTCCCCGCCGCCGTGCCGGACCGCGCCGCGAGCGTGGCGCGCTTCGTCCGCCCGCATCTGCTCCAGCACGGCGCGGCTGCGCTCGTCGCCCGCGGGCAGGCGGTCGAGATGGCCGGAGAGGTGGCTCTCTACCTGGCGCTCGGTCTCGGCGAGGAAACCCAGGTTCCAGCGGTCCCCCAGCAGCCCGGCGGCGACGCCGATCGTGAACGATCCCGCGTAGAACACCGGGTCGAGCACGCTGCGGCGCCCGCCCAGGGCGGCGATGCGCGACTGGGTCCAGGCGAGGTGGTCGGTCTCTTCCTCGGCCGCGCTGGAGAGCGCATGCAGCACGCGCGGGTCGCGCACCGCCAGCATCTGTCCCTGGTAGAGCGCCTGGGCGCAGACCTCGCCGGTATGGTTGACGCGCATCAGGGCAGCCGCAGCCTGGCGCTCGCGGTCTTGCAGATCGGCTTCGGGGAGGTCGGCGCCCGGTTCCGGGCGGCGGGCATGCGCGGGCGAGAACAGCGTACGCAGTCCGCGATCGAATACGGTGATGAACTTGTCGATGGGGTTCATGGACGGCGCGGCAAGCGAATCCGGCCCGCTACTTCTTGCGCAGCAGGAAGCGGAACTCCCCGTTGCCTTCCTCGGCGTAGACCAGCCCGTTGCCGGTCTGCTTGCAGAAAGCCTGAAAATCGCGGACCGAACCCGGATCGGTGGCGAGCACGCGCAGCATCTGGCCGGACGACATCGTATTCAGGGCCTTCTTGGTGCGCAGGATCGGCAACGGGCAGTTGAGGCCGCGGGCGTCGAGTTCGATGTCGGGGCGTTCGGTGACGTCTTCCATGGACTGACTCACAGGGTTGGTGGCGCCACCGGCTCGCCGGCGCGCGTTCACGCAAGCATACCGCCACGCAGGTTGTACACGCTACCAAAGCCGGTGCCGGCGAGGTACCCCGCGGCCCGCGCCGAGCGGGCGCCGGACTGGCAATACACGACCAGCGGGAGCTCGTTCGGCAGTTCGCCTTCGCGCGCCATGAGTTCGCCGAGCGGGATGTGGCGCGCGCCGGCGATCACGCCAGTGGCGAGCTCGGGGGCGTTGCGCACGTCGAGCAGCGTGACCGCGCCCTGCGCCATCAACGCCTTCAGCCTCTCGGCATCGATGTCGGTCGGGAAGCTCATGTCGGCGTCGCGGCGGCCTTGTGGTCGACGTTCAGGTTGCCGTCCACCAGCAGCCGCGAGACGCGGATGTTGGCCGATTCGAGGCGCGACACCAGCAGGGCGAGGAACGCGGCATTGAAGCGGTTCTTGCACGATTCGGTCGACTGCTCCAGCGCCTCGTCGACGATCTCGATCAGCGTGAGGTCGGTGAGCGCGATGATGGTGGCGGAGCGGTGGGTGTCGGCGGTGCCGAGGTAGCTCATCTCGCCGAAGCACTCGCCGCTGTTGAGCACGTTGAGCAGCCGGCCGCTCTTGGTGACGCGCACCTGTCCGGATGCAAGGATGAAGAACGACCGGCCAACGTCGCCCTCCCGAATCAGGGTCGAGCCGGCCGGATGCCGCGACCAGGTGGAGATTCTTACCACCTGCCACAGATCGACGTCGCTGAACCCGGCGAAGAACGAGAGCTCGCGCAGCGTGTTGAACTTCTCGGTCTCGGGAACGATCTCGGGCAGGTACCGCAGGTCGACGAACACGCTGGCGAGATCGGCCGAAAACTCGTGCCAGGTCTGGTAGCGCTGCTCCACATTCTTCTGCATCGCGCGCCTGGTGATGAGATCCACCGCCGGCGGAATCTCCGGTCGGTGCATCGACGGCGGCGCCGGATCGACGTTGATGATCTGGTAGACCATCGAGAAATTGTTGGTCGCCTTGAACGGCAGCTTGCCGCTCAAGAGTTGGTACATGACCACGCCGAGCGAGAAGATGTCGGTCTGGTGGGTAAGGTGCTGGTCGCGCACCTGTTCGGGCGACATGTAGGCGGGCGAGCCGACGCCGGTCACCTGCGTGGTTTCGGAGGCCAGCGACAGCGCCGCGCCGAAATCCGAGATCTTGATGTCGCTGCCTTCGGTGGCAAGGATGTTGGCGGGTTTGATGTCGCGGTGAATGATGCCGTTGCGGTGCGCGAAATCGAGCGCCTTGGTGCACTTGAAGATGATCTCGATGATGCGCGGGAGCGGCAGCAGGTTCTCGACGCGGCAGAAGTG
>JAYTTO010000027.1:0-8865 GCA_043744975.1 Betaproteobacteria bacterium
AGCCATGGCCAACGCCACGCAGTTGTTCAGCGACGATTTCCTGCGCCGACTCGAGCACCTCACCGTGCTCACGCGGCGGCCGGTCGCCGGACACCTGCGTGGTGCGCACCGCTCGCGGCGCACCGGCAGCGGCATGGTGTTCACCGACTTCCGGCCGTACTCCCCCGGTGACGACATCCGCAATCTGGACTGGGGTGTCTACCTGCGCCTCGACCGGCTGCTGCTGCGCCTGTTCGAGGAGGAGGCCGATCTGCCGGTCTACGTGTTCATCGACGCCAGCGCCTCGATGGCGGTAGGCGACCCCTCGAAGTTCGATTTCGCGCGCCGGGTCGCGGCAGCGCTGTCGTACTTGTCGCTGGTCAATCACGACCGGGTGAGCATCGTCGCCTTTGCCGGCGGCATCACGCGCGAGCTGCCGGTGCGCCGCGGCAAGACCCAGATGTGGCCGGCGCTGCGCTTTCTCGAAGGTCTGGACGCGGCCGGCGGCACCGACCTCCAGGCGGCGCTGCGCAGTTATTTCGGCGCGCGCCGGACCCGCGGACTGGTGCTGCTACTGTCGGACTTCATGGACCGCAACGGCTTCGCGCCATCGGCGAACTGGCTGCGTCAGTTCCGGCATGAGGTGGTCGCGCTGCAGGTGCTGTCGCCGCAGGAGATCGCGCCGCGACTGCCGGAGGACGTGGTGGTCGTCGATGCCGAAAGCGGCGCCGCCGACACGCTCCACGTCACGCCGGCGCTGCTCGCGGCCTACGCCACCGCGTTGCAGGAACACTGCGGCGAGATCGAGGCGCAGTGCCGCCGCCATGGCTGGTCGTACCTGCGCACCACGAGCGACGCGCCGTTCGACGACCTCATGCTGCGCGTGCTGCGCGAGCAGGGCGTGCTGCGGTGAGGCTGCTCGCCTTCGGCCCCGCGGTCGCACTCGCCTTGTTCGCGGCGATCGCCGGCATCGTGATCGCACTCTATCTGCTGCGGCCGCCACCGCGCCGCATCATCGTCGCGTCGCTGCTGGTGTGGTCGCGCGTGCTCGAACGGCGCCCGCGCGACAGCAAGCGCTGGCGCTGGTGGCTGTCGCTGGCGCTATCGCTGCTGGCCGCGCTGGCGCTGGCTTTTGCGCTGGCGCGCCCCGAAGTTGCATCGGTTGGCGGCGCGATGCGCCACGCCGTCATCGTCATCGATACCTCGCCGACCATGGCCACGGTCGGCACCGATGGCCGCTCGCGCTTCGATCACGCGGTCGACGCCGCCCGCGGTCTGGTCGCCGACGCCGGGCCGGCCAGCCGCTTCCTGATTGCCGACACCATGCATACCGTCGGCAGCCCGGGCTTCGACGACCGGCGCGATGTGCTGAAAACCCTGGCGACACTCAAGCCAGCGGCTGGCGGCATGCCGCGGTTTCCGGGGATCGGCAGCGGCGCCGGCGGCGCGGCGGACTCACCGTCGTCGATCGTGTTCATCACCGACGGCGTCGCCCCGCTGAGCCTGCCCGCCGGCGTCCGCACCATCTCCGTCTTCGAACCGGCACCGAACGTCGGTATCACCGCGTTCGACGTCCGCCCGCAGGCGACCGATCCACGCCGCTTCGATGCCTTTGTCGAAGTCGGCAACGCCGGTGCCGCACCGGTCGATGTCCGGGTGGTGGTGTCCGGGCCGGGTCACGCGCCCGTGGAGAGCCGTGTGTCGGTCGGCGCTCGCGGCTTCGGCACCGTGAACCTGCCGGCATCGGACTTCACTGGCGGCGCGCTGAGCGCGAGGGTCGAGGCCGCGGGCGACGCGCTCGCCGCCGACGACACCGCGTTCGCGTTCATGCCGGTGAACAAGCTGGTGCGGGTCGGGCTGGTCACGACCGGCAACGCGCCGCTCGAACACGCCCTGCGTCTCGACCCGCGGGTGCTGCTGAAGGTGATCGCCCCGCGGCAGTATGCGGCGCGCACCGGCATCGACGTGTACGTGTTCGATCGCTTCACGCCGGCGCAGGCGCCGATCGCGCCGGCGCTGCTGATCCGGCCCGAGGCGGCCGCCTGGCTGCCCGCCATCGCCGGCACCATCGCTGTGCCGGCCATCGATGCGTGGCTGGTGGACCATCCGGTGCTCGACGACATCGCGCTGCGCGACATCCAGATCGAGCGCGCGGTCGCCTTCAAGCCGGTGCCGGGCAAGGCGCTGGTGCTCGCCCGCACCGCCGCTGGCGCCGCACTCGTCACCGCCAGCGAGACGCTGCCGCGCTGGGTCGCCGTGGGCTTTGCGCTCGCCGACACCAACTTCGCCTACCAGGCATCGTTCCCGATGTTCCTGTCGAACGCGATCGCCTGGCTCTCGGGCGAGCCGCCCGCGATCGGCCGGCCGCTCGGCACCGTCACGGTCCCGATCGAGAACGCCCGCGTCACGCGCATCGACGGTGGCCGGGTCGACACGCGCTTCGTGCCGGGCGCAACGCTCTTCAGCGCCGAGCGCGCCGGCTTCTTCACGGCCGAGGGCGCCGCTGGACGGCTGCGGGTGCTGGCGAATGTCGCCGATCCCGCCGTCACGGACGTCAACGCCAGCACGCTGGCACCGGCGACTGCGCCGGCCGCTGCTCCCGCCGCATCCGCATCCGCATCGGTCGCGTGGGAGCCCTGGTTCGTCCTGCTGCTGTCGTCGCTGCTGTTGATGAGCGTCGAATGGCTCGCTTATCACCGGCGCGTCACGGAATGACGTCGCATCCGGAGCGTGAACGATGAAACACCTGGTGATCGATGCCTGGTGGCCGATGGTCCTGCTGGCGGTGCTCGCAGCCCTGGTGTGGGTCGCCGCGCGGCACAGCGAGAGCGGGATGAGCGTTGCCCAGCGGCGCTGGCTCACCGGGTTGCGGCTGGCGGCGATGGCATGTGTAGCGATCGCGCTGATGCGCCCCGCGTGGCTTGCCACCGGCAATGACGTGTCGGTGGTCTACGCGCTCGATGTCTCGCGCTCGGTCGACCCGCAGTTCGTCGACGCCGCCATACGCTGGATGGAGGGCGCCGAGGCCGTCGGCAAGCCGGCGCAATCGCGCTTCGTCGCGTTTGCCGACCGCGCCACGTTCGCCGATAGCCCGGCCGCGATCCGGAAGGTGCCGCTCGGCGCCGGCCGCGACGGCCTCGATCCCACCATCACCGACATCGAAGCCGGGCTCGACGCGGCCCTCTACGGGTTCACGCCGCACCAGATCAAGCGCCTGGTGCTGATGACCGACGGCAACGCCACGCGCGGCGACCTCTGGAACACCCTCGACCGCCTGCGCCACGACAACGTGCGCGTGTTCACGGTCCCGGCCTCGGTGCGCGCGGGCCACGATGCGTGGGTCGAAGGCATCGACGTCCCCGCCGGCCTGCATCGCGACGAGCCGTTCATTGCGACGGTGCGCGTGTTCAGCCAGGCCGCGACGCGCGCGACGCTGCGGCTCGAGCGCGGCGACAAGCTGGTGGCACAGCGTCAGGTGGCGCTGGTGGAAGGTCCCAATCGCATTGCCTTCACGGTGACGCTGGCCGACACGGGCCCGGTGCGCCTCACGGCCGTGCTTGCCGCCGATGGCGACACCGTCCCCGACAACGACCGCATGGCCGAATCGGTGCAGGTGCAGGGGCGGCCGCGGGTGCTCTATGCCGAGGGCGTTGCCGAGTCGGCGCACTTCCTCGCTGATGCGCTCAAGCGCGACGGGCTCGACGTGAAGACCGTCGCCATCGCCGACATGCCCACCGTCGCCGCCGGCTTCGGCGCCTACGATGCCGTGATCCTGAGCGACGCCGCGGCCAAGGACGTCGGCGAGGCCCGCATGCAGGCGCTCGCCGGCTATGTGCGCGACAGTGGCGGCGGCCTGCTGTTTGCCGCCGGCGCCAGCACCTACGGCGAGAGCGGCTACCGCGACACGGCGCTGGAGAAAGTGCTGCCGGTCACTTTCGAGGCGCAGGAGAAGCGGCGCGATCTCGCGCTGATGATCGTGCTCGACCGCTCCTACAGCATGAAGGGCCGCAAGCTCGACCTCGCCAAGGCGGCCACGCTCGGCGCGCTCGACCTGCTCGACGAGAACCACCGCTTCGGCGTCATCACCTTCGACTCGCTGCCGGAGATGACGGTGCCGTTGGCGCCGGCCCGGGGCAAGCGCAAGGCCGAGGCGCTGATCTCGCGCTTCACCGCCAGCGGCCAGACCAACATCTATCCGGCGTTGCAGGCCGCCTATCGCGCCCTGGTCGATGTGCCGGTCAAGTCCAAGCACGTGATCCTGCTCTCCGACGGCGACACCCAGCCGGCCGACTTCCCGCGCCTGGTCAAGCGCATGGCCGATGCGAAGATCACGGTGAGCACGGTGGCGGTCGGTGCAGAGGCGGACAAGGCGCTGATGGAGAGCATCGCCAAGCTCGGCCAGGGCCGCTACTACTTCACCGAGAGCGCGGAGCGGGTGCCGAAGATCTTCATCGACGAGACCCAGCGCCTGGTCAACCAGAGCTTCATCGAGGAGCCGGTGCATGCCGTGGTCCGGCGCCACGCCGAGGCGCTGCGCGGCATCGATTTCACCACGGCGCCCGCGCTCAAGGGCTTCGCCAGCACCAAGCCGCGCGACAGCGCCGAGCTCTACCTGGTTACCGAATCCGGCGCACCGTTGCTGGCGCACTGGCAGGTCGGTCTTGGCAAGGCGGTGGTGTTCACCGCCGACGTGAAGAACCGCTGGGGCGCGGACTGGGTCGGCTGGCCCGGTTACGCCAAGCTGTTCGGGCAGCTCGTGCGCGAGACGTTGCGGCGCGACACCGCCGAGGAAACCGATTTCAAGGTCACGCGCGACGGCGGTGACGCGGTGGTGCGGCTCTCCGCACTCGGCGCTGACGGCGCGTTCCGCAACGGACTGGCGCCGAAGGTCTCGGTACGTTCCGCCGGCGGCGAAGTCCGCACCGTCGCGCTGCGGCAGACCGGCCCCGGGCGCTACGAGGCGCGGGTGCCCGTCGCCGACGGCGCGGGTCCGGCCCGTTTCGAGCTCGCCGAGTCGGCCGGTGTGCCCAAGGCCATGGTCGCGAAAGCCGGCGTACGCGAACTGCATCGGGCCTATCCGGCGGAGTTCCGGCTCTACCCGCCCAACGGTGCGTTGCTGCGCTCGCTCTCGGAACAGACCGGCGGCAAGTACGCGCCCGAGGCGCGCGAGGTGTTCGCGGCGTACGGCGACAGTGCGCAGGTCCCGTGGCCCCTGTGGCCCTGGTTCACGGTGGCGGGCCTGGTGTTCTATCTCCTCGACCTGGCTGTGCGGCGGCTGCCCTGGGCATGGCGGCGCTTCGGCGGCGGCTGAACCGCAACCGGCTGCCGCCCTGCCACGGCAGGTGGCAACGCCGTGATGGCACGCCCGGCGCGATCCTTATAATCGGCCGCGTGTGCATCGACCGCGCCCGCCGCGCCCCCCCATGATGAGAATCCTCGCTGCCTGCGCCTTGTGGTGGCTCGCCACCGCGCTGCCGACCCTCGCGGTGGCGGCCGAGGCCGACATGCTGCAGATCGACTACAAGATCGTGGCCTTCGGCATCGATCCGAGGAGTTTCGCGGCGCTGCCGCGCCGGTTGTGGCGCAGCGGCACGACGCTGGTGCGGCTCGAAGAGCCGCTCGATCCGGCCACCCTCGAGCATCGCCTGGTGATCTCGGCGTTGCCGGACATCTGGACCATCGATCTCGGCACGCTGCACGGGGTGCATGGGCGCGACACGTCCGCCGCGTCGGTGGTGCACTTTCCGGTCTTCACGGTCGATCCGGGCGATCCGCTGGCGGCGCTCGAGATGGGCGGCGAGGCCGACTTCTTTGCGGCCAACAGCGCCCGCGACGTGGCGGACAAGGCGGTCGCGGGTGTCGACTGCAGTGTCCGGGAGATGGATCTGGGAGGCCGCAAGCTGGCGTTGTACCGGCGCAAGGACAATGGCGTCCCGATGCTGGTCAGCATCGAGAGTGGCGACCGCGTGCTGGGCGTCCGCTACCTGGCCTACCGCAGCGGCCTGCCGCTGGACCCGACCCTGTTCATCCCGCCACCGGACGTAGTCTTCGACGAGAAGAACTAGTCCGGACGCTACTTGCGCAAGCCGTCGCGGATCTCGCGCAGCAGCAGCACTTCTTCCGGCGTGGGCGGCGGCGGCGCCGCCGGTTCGGCGCGCTTCATGCGGTTCATCTGCTTGACCATCAGGAAGATGATGAACGCCAGGATGGTGAAGTTGATGGCGATGGTGATGAAGTTGCCGTAGGCGAACACCGGCACCCCGGCCTTCTTCACTTCGGCGAGCGTCATCGCGGTGCCCGGGGGGATGTCCTTCAACGCGACGAAGTAGTTGGTGAAGTCGAGCCCGCCGAAGATGCGGCCGACGATCGGCATGATCAGGTCGCCGACCAAGGAGTCGACGATCTTGCCGAACGCGCCGCCGATGATCACGCCGACGGCGAGATCCACGACGCTGCCCTTGAGGGCGAACTCCTTGAACTCCGAGGCAAAACTCATGCGGCGTCTCCTGATTCGTGGTGTCCGGGATATGCAGCGTGCATCCGACGCCTGACCCCCGTTGCTGCGGTCGGCGGCCCTACTTAAAACGAAGCACCCGCCTCCCGGGGATGCGGTCAGCCCCCGTCGGCGCCGATGATCCGGCGCGCCTCGACGAAGGTGCGCCGCCAGTGCGGCGCGTCGACGCGCTCGATGCGCACCTGGCCGCCGCTCGAGGGCGCATGCACGAACTCGCCGTCGCCAATGAACAACGCGACGTGCAGGGCGCCGCGGCGGTTGCGGGTGAAGAACAGCAGGTCGCCGCGGCGCCATTCCGACGGGTCGGCCACGCGCTGGCCGAGGCGGCGCTGCTGGTGGGTGTCGCGTGGCAGCGCGAGGCCGGCGGCGCGATAGCTGTAGCGCACCAGGCCGCTGCAGTCGAAGCCCTGCGGCCCGTTGCCGCCGTAGCGGTAGGGCATGCCGATCTGGTCGAGCGCGGCGCGCACCGCCGCTTCGGCCTCGGCGGTCGGCGCTGCCGGATCGGCACCGCCGACGGGCGGACGATCGTCCGGACCGGGCGGTGGCGATTCGATGGCCGTGGGCGGTTGCACCGCGCCGACCTCCGGCCGGTCGGGTAGCGGCGCACGCTGGGCACAGGCGGCGACGGCGAGGGCAAGTGCCATCGGCAGCACTCTGCGCCACAGCCGGGTCATGCGGCGCGCCGCTCCGTGCCGCACCAGCGGGCGAGATAGAGCGCGAGCACGCGCGTGACCTGCAGCGTGCTCGCCAGCGACACCGATTCGTCGATGCCGTGGATGCTGTCGGCTTCCGGGCCGTAGCAGGTGGCCGGTGTCGCGCCGTACAGGTTGAAGACCCGCACATCGGTGGTGGCGGTGCTCGCCATCCACGCGACCGGCGTGCCGAGCACGCGCTGGTGGCTCTCGGCCAGCAGCCGCATCATCGGCAGGTCGCGGGCGATGACGCAGCCCTCGGACTGGAAGCCGGCGTAGCGGATGCGGTAGCGGACGCCCGCGAGCGACGGATCGCCGTTCGCGGTGGCCGCGAGACGCGCCTCGATCGCTGCGCGCGCCTGGGTCGCGCTCATCCCCGGATAGAAGCCGCAGCGGACCTCGATCGTGCACTTGGTGGGTACCGAGGAGGCCCATTCGCCGCCGTTGATGCGACCGAGATTGAAGTTGATCGGTGCGTCGTGCGAGTGGTACTTCGCATGCCGGTGTTCTGGCCGGTTCCACTCGTCGCGCAGCGTCAGCAGGCCGCGATACATCGCGAAGGCCGCCTCGATCGCATTGATGCCGCGCTTGACGTCGAGTACGTGCGCCGGCCGCCCGAACACGTCGATCGCGAGCCACATGACGCCGACCTGCGCCTCGAGGATGGTGTGGTCGAAGGGTTCAGGAATGATGGCGGCATCCGCGCGGTAGCCGCGGGCGAGACAGGCAAGCGCCCCGTTGCCGGTGCACTCCTCCTCGACCACCGACTGCATCCACAACGGTGCCGCCGGCTGCAGGCCGAGGCGGCGCAACGCCTCGAATGCCATGACGTACGCGGCGATGCCGGCCTTCATGTCGCCGCCGCCGCGGCCGTACAGGCGGCCGTCGCGGATCACCGGCTCGAACGGCGGGTTGCTCCAGAGTTCGTCGGCGCCGACCGGGACCACGTCGATGTGGCCGTTGAAGATCAGCGACCGGCCGGTGGCCTCGCGCGGCTGGTGCATGCCGACGATGTTGTCGTGCCGCAGCCAGTGGCCGGTGGGCGGGGCGAAGCCGGGCAGGTGGGAGATCTCGTCGTCGCGGACCTCGAAGCGGTCGACTGCCAGGCCCATGCCGCGGAACAGGCCGGCCATGAAGTCTTGCGCCGCCGCCTCCTGGCCCATCAGGCTCGGGAACTTCACCAGCTCGGCGATGAGCCCGGTCAGGTCGGCATCCAGGGTATCGACCGAGGCCAGCAGTTCGCGCTCCAGGCCGGCGTCGAGCGGGGGCAGGTCCGCCGACGGGGGCGGCGCGGGCGATGATGTGTCGAGCATGGCGACGATATATAGGCCGCGCGCTTTGGCTGTCAAGGCTGGGCGCGCTGCCGTCACGCCCGCTCGACGAGCCCATCGGAGCGCGACAGCCCGTATTTGCGCCGTCCCCGGCGATCTGTCAGCCTCGCGCCGCAAACACGATGACGACGACCATCACAGCGGCAAGACCGGCCGCGTGGTTCGGCAGCGCCCGCCTGATCGATGCCGCTCTGGTGCGCGAGTCGACCCCGTGGGGGCCGCTCGTCGCGGCCTTGCGCAACGTCTTCGCCCATGGCGTGGTGGTGCCGCCGCGGCATCATCACCCGCTAGGCGAGAGCGGCACATCGCCCCCGGTGTTGCTGATCATGCCGGCCTGGCGACCCGGGCG
>JAYTTO010000028.1:0-1739 GCA_043744975.1 Betaproteobacteria bacterium
CTACAGCGCCCTGCCCAGCATGGCGTGCAGAAGCACATTGCAGCCCGCCTCCAGATCCTCGGGCGTGGCGTTCTCGATCTCGTTGTGCGAGATGCCGCCTTCGCACGGAACGAAGATCATGGCCGTCGGCGCCACGCGGGCAAGGTAGACGGCGTCGTGTCCGGCGCCGCTCACGATGTCCATGTGCCGGTAGCCGAGGCGACCGGCGCCGGCACGGACGGCGTCGATGCAGGCCGGATCGAATGCGGTGGTCGCGAAGCTCGAATTGGTAGCGACGTCGATACTCACGCCGCTGTCGACGGCAACCGTGGTGCAGGTGCTGCGCAGTGCGGCTTCCATCACGTCGAGCTCCGGCGTCTGTGCGTGCCGCAGATCGACCGAGAAGCGCACTTCGCCGGGCACCACGTTGCGCGAATTCGGCTTGGTCTGGATGAAGCCAACCGTGCCGCGGCCGTTCGGTGCATGTTCGTGCGCGATGCGGTTCACGGCTTCGATCACTCGGGCCGCGGCGAGCAGCGCGTCGCGGCGCAGATGCATCGGCGTAGGCCCGGCGTGGGAATCCTGCCCGGTGACCACCACGTCGTACCAGCGCAGTCCCATCACGCCGGTGACGACGCCGATCGTGTTGCGCGTGTCTTCCAGCACCGGACCCTGTTCGATGTGGGCCTCGAAATACGCGCCGACCGGCCGACCGCCGCACGCCGTCTCGCCGGCATAGCCGATGCGGGCGAGTTCGGCACCCACGGCCAGGCCGTCGAGGTCCTTGCGCGCCAGCACATCGGCCAGGTCGAACACGCCGGCAAACACACCCGAACCCATCATCACCGGCTGGAACCGGGTGCCTTCCTCGTTGGTCCAGATCGCAACCTCCACCGGCGCCGCGGTCTGGAGGCCCTGGTCGTTCAGCGTGCGCACGACCTCGAGGGCGGCGAGCACACCGTAGTTACCGTCGAACCGCCCGCCCGAGGGCTGCGTGTCGATATGGCTGCCGGACATCACCGGGCCGCGGGCAGGATCGTTGCCGGCCCGGCGCGCAAAGATGTTGCCGACCTTGTCCACGGTAACGGTCATGCCGGCGTCGCGAAACCACCCGGTGACCAGATCGCGCCCCTGACGGTCGAGATCAGTGAGCGCGAGCCGGCGCACACCACCCTTCTCCGTAGCGCCGATCTTCGCCAGTTCCATGAGGGAGCCCCACAGGCGTACCCCGTTGATGCGGATATGTTCGGTCGCGGCCATGTTCAGTTCCTTTTTCCGTCGGTTCGGTATCCCGCCTTGCAACGCCAGCGGTCCAGACCGGGAGCGCGAGCGGCGGACCGGCAGCGGCGCCCCTGCCGACCACGGTAACCGAAGGGTGCATCGAATGTTATTCCGCCGGACACGACCTGTCGTGCCCCTGGCCGCAAAACAGCACAGCCTACCGAGGTCCGGCACCCATCGGGCCGGCTTTCCTGGCACGTCTTGCGTCCGTTTCTGCCGTAGCCGGGCGAACCGACGCCGCAGAGCGTCAACGGAAATCCGGCAAATCCAACAAATGATCGATTTACAAGAAATTTCTTGCCTGGCCTCGATTTCGCTCAAGTTCAACGCAGCAATAAATCGATCGTTGTGGGAGTCTGTTCATCGGTCTCGAACTACCACCCTCCAGCGATAGGTCAACGCTTTATGGCATGCCCTGGTCCCGAAACACCTCGGCGCAACTTCAACGTTACCTGGGACTAACCAAATGAAACTTCGCA
>JAYTTO010000029.1:0-1525 GCA_043744975.1 Betaproteobacteria bacterium
CTGTCGGACCTGGCCGACTAGAAATCGAGGCTGAAGCCGACGCGGATGATCCGAGGCGCCAGGATTTCGGCGGGCGCCAGGTAGGTCGAACCGACGGCCACGTTGTGATTCACCACGGTGGCGGCGTTGCCGAGGTTGAAGAAGTCGGCCGTCGGCGTCACCCCGCGACTCCCGAACTTGAACTTGCGCGAGAGGCGCAGGTCCACCATGGTGACATCGTTGAAGCGCTCGGTGCCGCGCTCGCTGAGCAACGCGGTCTGGCTCGCGCGTGTCAGCGCGACGCCCGCCGTCGCCGCCAGAGCCCGCGTGACCGTGTAGGTGGACACATACGGATAGCCATTGTTCGAGATCAGCGAGCCGGCGAGATTGATGCGTCCGGGCAACTCATAGCTGCCGGACAACCGCAGGGCGCGTTCGGAATCGTTGCCGATGATGCCTTTGGGATAGAGCGTGACGTTCGGATCGTTGAGATCCGTGCCGTTGGTCGTGCCGCCGGTGTTCTTGCCGATGGTGAAGCCGGCCACCATCTGCCACTTCTTCGAAAAGCGCTTGCTCGCCGTGAACTCGATCCCCTTGTAGTCGGTGTCGAGATACGCGTCGTTGTCGCGGATGTTGTTCTGCGCGCTCACCAATGCCGGAGAGAGGTTGTACACCGTCACGGTCGCCGGCTTCGGCGCCGCGACGGTCCCGCCCGGACCATTCGGCACGGTAACGGTGAACGGGGTGTAGGCGCTCGAGGGGACGGCGGTGTTCCTCTGTCCGAACTGGGCACGGTTGGTGCGGTAGTAGAACATCGCCCCAACCCGCACGGCACCGGGCATCTGCGTCTCGACGCCAGCCGTCACCTCGTCCGAGTACGGCCAATCGACACCGTCGGCGGCGTAGAACGTCGAAATGCCGCCGCTGAACGCCGAGCACGACGCGAGATTGATCTCCGACGCCTGGAATTTTCCATCGCCGTTCGGATCGGTCCACGGACACGTCTTGGACCCCGCCGAGAGCGGGTTGACGTTGGTGACGCGGTCGATGCCCACTTGCAGGCCGTAGCGGCTGTAGCTGGCCTTGAGCGCCGTCCGGCCGTTGCCGGTCAGGTCGTACGAGGCGCCGGAGCGCCAGACGGCGATCTTTTGATTGAGGACCTCGGATTCCGAGACGGCGCGCGCCGCGATGTACGGACCGCCCGGGTTGGACTGATCCGGAAGCGTCCCCTTGTACGCGTCGTACCGCATCCCAAGGTTCAGCGTCAGCCGGCCGCCAACCGTCCAGGCGTCCTGGATGAAGAACCCCATGACCCGGGCGAGGTTCTTCGGGTTGGCCGGCGTGTTGAACAGCCGGACCTGCGTCGGCACGCCGTTCGAGTACTCGACGTAGTGATCCCCCTGCACGGTCTGCTGCGACTCGTAGTACAGCCGGCCCCATTGCACGCCCCCCTTGAACAGATGCTCGCCGCCGAGGCCGCCGACGCTGTACGACACGACGTTGTCGAACTGCGTGCGTGAATTGGGCTGGTGCTCTTCCCTGGGGG